>CAURAS010000020.1:0-11809 GCA_963522865.1 uncultured Cardiobacterium sp. | reverse complement strand
ATCTGCTGGACGGGAGATTTGCCGACTTAAAGCGCAAATTGGGGTGTCATCACGGAATGAAAATGGATAATAAGATAATGTTTATAAAGGATTATTTCTCATCATCAGATGGCGAATAGCTCCTTTTTTGTCCAATAGGCGCAATGTCCTCCAAAACAGCTCCTTTTTTGTCCAATACGCCGAAAATCCTTTACAAAGCCCGTCGCCCTCACGCAAACACCTTTATCGCGAGCGCAATGGTAAATTGACGATCCTCCTAATAGCGATACTCATAAAGTCTCATGCAAGGCGCGCCGCCGAAGACCGTACGCCGTTTGTACGGCGAGGCGGCACAACGCCGTATGAGGCTTTGGGAGGATTGCTATAGATGACAATTTCCTGCTGGAAGATCCTTACTAATCAACATCATTTACAGGGTGTTATCGGATTAGAAAAGAGGCTTTGCAATGCGGCGGGGATGGCGGCGATGAGGTCGCGGGCGGTGAGGCTGGTGAGGTAGCTGTCGGCAAGGGCAATGTCGGCGGCAAGGCCGTGCAGCCAGGTTCCCATGGCGGCGGCGGTAAATGGTGGGTAGCCCTGCGCGAGGAGGGCGGCGATGATGCCGGCGAGGACGTCGCCACTGCCGCCTTTGGCCAGTCCGGCGTTGCCCGTGGGGTTGATGAGGGTATCGCCGTTCGGCGCGCTAATGATGCTGTATTTGCCCTTGAGGACGACAACCGCTTGCAGGCGGGCGGCGAGGTCATGCGCGGCAGTGATGCGCTCGCTGTCATGTGTGAGCGGGCGGCCGGCGAGGCGGGCAAATTCGCCCGGATGCGGGGTGAGGACGCTCGCCGGCGGCAGTTTGGCTTGCAGCGCCGGGTCGGCGGCGAGCAGGTTGAGCGCGTCGGCGTCCCAAACCATCGGGCGGCTGTGGTAGCGGTCCGCGAGGTCGTGCAGCAGCCTGGCGGTGTCGGCGTGCGTGCCGAGGCCGCAGCCGAGTAGCAGCGCGTCGGCAGCGAGGTCGCGGGTGAGGCGGCTGTTGTGGTCGGGGTGCGGGTCAGCGTCGCTCATTGCTTCCATTACTTGCGCGTGGAAGGCGTCAGTGCAGGCGGCGGGCAGGTGCGCGGTCAGCAGGCCGCAGCCGCTGCGCAGTGCCGCTTGCGCCGCCATCACCGCCGCGCCCGTCATGCCGCGACTGCCCGCGACCAGCAGCAGGCGTCCGGCGTCGCCTTTGTGGGCAAAGCGGCGACGCGGGCGCTGTTGCGCGTGTAGCCAGGCAGGTTCAAGCCAGCGCGCGCGGGGGATGTCGGCCAGCGCGGCGCGGTCAAGGCCGATGGGTAGGAGGTGCAGCGTGCCGACGTATTTTTCGTGTTCTGCCCAAAGTAGCGCCGCTTTGGAGCAGCCGAGGCAGAGGGTGTGGCTGGCGTGAACAACGGCGCTGTTCGGGGCGTGCGGCTGCGCGGCTTGCAGACCGGAGGGCAGGTCAATGGCGACGACGGGGACGGGCGCGCGGTTGATGGCGGCAACGAGGCTGGCGTAGGGTTCGGCCAGCGGGCGGTTGGTGCCGACGCCGAAGAGGGCGTCAATCAATACGCCACGCGCGGGCGGGGTGAAAGTGGTGAGGTCGGCGGTCAGCAGCAGGCGTTCGAGGCGGGCAGCGTTGGCATCGTGGTCGGCGCCGCAGGGGCGATCATGCGGGCGGTACACTTGCACCGTGTCGCCGCGCATAAAAAGTTGGCGGGCGATGACGAGGCCGTCGCCGCCGTTGTTGCCCGGCCCGGCGAGCACGGTCCAGTGGTGGTTATCCGGGTAGATTTCCAGCAGCTTGGCGGTGCAGCGCGTGGCGGCGCGCTCCATCAGTTGTAGCGAAGTGATGCCTTGGCGTTCGCAGGTGAGGCGGTCAAGCGTGCGGATGTCGTCGGCGCTGGTGAGCGGCAGTTGTTCATTGAAATGCATCGGGTATCCAGGCGGGCGGGAAGGCGGGCAGCGCGTATTCTGGCGGGTAGATGACGCCGTGAAAGTACAGCCCCTGCGCGGGGGCGGTGATGCCGGCGGCGCATCGGTCGCGACTGGCGAGCACTTCGCCCGGCCAGGCGGTGCTGCGGCGGCCGTCGCCGACGGCAAGCAGGGTGCCGACGATGTTGCGCACCATGTGATGCAGGAAGGCGTTGCCGCAGACATCCACCGCGATCCAGCCGTGGCGTTCGCGCACCTCAATACTGCGGACGTAGCGCCACGGCGATTTGGCCTGGCATTCGGCGGCACGGAAGGCGCTGAAGTCGTGTTCGCCGATGAGCGCTTGCGCGGCGCTATGCATCGCGGCTGCGTCAAGCGGTTTTTTGTGCCAATGGCAGCGTTGCGCCCACAGTGCCGAGGGCTGGGCACGGTGGCGGATGAGATAGCGGTAGTGGCGTTCGCGTGCGCTGTAGCGGGCGTGAAAGTCGGCGGGGACAGCGTGTATCCATTGCAGGCGGATGTCGGCGGGCAGGTAGCGGTTCGTCCCGGCAAGCCAGGCGAAGTCGCTGCGTGCGGCGTCGCTGTCGAAATGGATGACTTGCGCGGTGGCGTGTACGCCTGCATCAGTACGCCCGGCACAGGTGGTTTCCACCGCGTGCGCCGCAACCTGGCTCAAGGCGCGCTCGATCTGCTCCTGAATGGTAGATGCAAAAAAGGGCTGGCGCTGCCAGCCCGCATAAGGGGTGCCGTCGTACTCAAGGCCGACGGCATAGCGTGTCTGCATCAGGCTTTTTCCAGCTGCTCCAGCATGCTGCGCGCGCGCACTTTCTGCGCTTCGCTGCCAGATTCGAGCACTTCGTCCAGCCAAGAACGCGCTTTTTCCGCTTTGCCCATGACGATGAAGGAGGTCGCCATGTCGAGGTTGATTTCCATCGCCTCTACGTCCACGTCTGCATCCGAGGCAGCAGGCGCGATGACGGGTTTGGTGACGGTAACGGTGGCTTTCGGCGCAGGTTCGGCGGCGGCAAGCTGATCAATGTGTTGCGGCGCGGCGGCAGTTTTCACGGTTTCCGCCGCTTCCACGACGACGTCTTGCGCGGCATCGCTGTTGAAGAAATCCAGCGTTTCGTCGTCATCTGCCACTGCGGCAACCGGCACGACCGCTTCAGGCGCGCGTACCGGCTCGTCTTCCAGCGCGAAGAAATCGAGCGCTTCGTCTTCGGCCTTGGCAGCGACCGGCTCGGCGGCAATCACCACAGCATCACTGACTACGGTGTGATGCGGCGCCGCTTTTTCGGCCTCATCATCGCTGGCGAAGAAGTCGAGACCGTCGTCTTCCGCTGTGGGAGCGGGTGCCGGTTCGGCTTTGGCAGGGGTTGCCGCATCATCGCTTGCGAAGGAGATGAAATCGAAGTCGTCGCCCTCGTCTGCAGTCGGTGCGGGTTCTGCCTTGACCGGTTCAGCAGGCGCGGCCGATTCTTCAGCGGCGAAGGAGAGGAAGTCGAAATTGTCTGCCGGTTCGGCGACAGTTTTGTCCGCGTGTGCCGCAGGCTGCGCTTCTGCTTTGGCGGCAGGTGCTTCTTCGCTGGCAAACGAGAGGAAGTCGTCAAATTCGTCCGTCTCTGCTGCCGGTGCCGCGGTTTCTGAGGGCTTGGCAACCGGTGCGGTCGCGGTTTCTTCGCTGGCAAATGAGAGGAAATCGTCAAATTCGTCTGCGGCTTCTGCTTCGTCAGCGTGTGCGACGGCGGCGAGTTTCGGCTCGGTTTTTTCCGCCGCAGCGCTGTCTTTTTCGAGGCTCAGGAAGTCATCGAATTCGTCGTGGCTGGCGGCACCGTTTGCCAGCGGTGCAGCGGCGGGTTTGGCCGGAGCGTCGTCTTCAGCAGCGAGTTTTTCCAGGTCGCTGAAGAAGTCGTAGTCTTCGTCAGCCTCATCGCTCGCAGGTGGTGCGGCAATCGCTGCCGGTTCGTCTTTGTGCAGGTCAACACCGGCGACGGCAGCGACCGGAGAGGCCGGTTCGTCATCCGGGATTTCCAGGTCTTTGAAGAAATCGTCTGGCAGTTCATCGGCGGAATGCGGTTCGCCGTCGTCGTATTCGTCGCGGTATTTCGGCAGGCCGGAGAACTTGTTGTTGAGGTCGTCCAGCTCGGAGAGTTGCGCGTTGAGGCGGTCCAGTCCGTCCAGGTCGGCGCTGGCAGGTGCGGCATTGCGCACTTTGACTTCGCCCACTTTGTCGCCGATTTTCTGGCTTTCACCCGCGTCCATTTCCGCGGCGAGGCGGTCAATGGCGTCTTGCGAGAATTCTTCCATATTATCTTCGTCGTCGCGGCGTTTGCGCTTGGCGAGCATGAAGGCGGCGGCGCCACCGAGAGCGAGAACACCCGTTCCGGCAGCGGCGAGCAACGGCAGCGGCAGACCGCTGGAGACTTTGTCTTCCGGTTTTTCTTGCGCGACTGCGGCGACAGTTTCGGTCTTCATTTCCGGCACGACCGCAGGCGCAGTGGGGGCGGCGTCATTGGCGGCGACTTCTACCGCAACCGGTGCGTCCACTTCTGCCGGCTGTTCAGCCGGGATGGGTTCGGGTTGTACGGCGGCAATTTCTGCCGGCTGTTCAGCCGGGGCGTCGTTGGCGGCAACTTGCGGCGCGTTGTCAGCGCTGAGGTCAACCGGGGCAGCTTCGGCGGCAGGTTGTGCCTTGTTGGCTGCGAGGGAATCGGCACCGTCCAGCGTCAGCGCATTGCCATCCAGCGGCGCGTTTTCGGCGCTACCGCTTGCCGCTTCCGGCGCGGGAGTGTCGTTTTGGGCGACTTCGATCGCAGGTGTAGCCGCGGCTTTGTTGTCCGCTTCTTTCTGCGCGGATTCATCCGCTTTGACGTCAGCAACGTCATTTTGTGCGGCAGCAATTTCGGTGGCTGCCGCAGCGGCAGCGGCTTTAGCCGCAGCTTTCGCCGCTTTTTCGGCTTTTTTCGCCTCGGCTTTGACCTTGGCGCTGTTATCCGCGACATCTGCCGGGACGGCCTTGCCCGCAGGCAGGGCGGCGGCAGACGGGTCGGGGATGACCAGGGTGCTGCCAATCATCAGGTTGCCCATGTCGTTATGGGCAAAGGAGCCGCGGTTGGCGTTGTAGATGGCGCGCATCATCTGCTGGATGGAGACGGAATCGGACGGGCGCGCGGCGTTGGCGATAGAGAACAGGGTTTCGTTCGATTTGACCGGGCCGTATTTGCTGCCGACCGGGATGCTGCCCGGCTTGACCGAGGCGGAATAGTAGGAGTAACCGCCTTCGCCGTTGTCATTGCGCTCGGCAGCCGCAGGGCGCGCCTGTTTTTGCTGCATGGCAAGATCGTGTCCGCCCCAGCCTTCGCTGTCGGCGCTTGCGGCACGCGGTGGCTGTGCTTTGCGCGCAGCGATTTGTTGTTCTTTGGCCTTTTGTTCTTTTTCTTTTTTGGCTTTGAGTTCTTTTTCTTTCTGCTCTTTTTTCGGGTTGGCCAAGACGGGTTCGTTGCCGCGGCGTAGCCCTGCCAGTTCGGCGCGTGATTCGGGCTCGCCTACCGGCAGCAGTTCACGTTCGGGTTTTTCCGCCTTGTCTTTTTTGCCTTTTTTCTTGCCTTTGCTGTCGGCGTTGTCTGCCAGCGTCGGTTTTTCGACGACGGCCATCGGCTCGGCTGCGTTCGGGTTGAGCGGGTCCGGGTTGAAGAAGGCGGCGTATTCGCGGGTAACGGTGCTGCCGTTACTGTTGATGGTAATAAGAAAATTGACGAAGGGATCGCGAATGCTGGCGGTACTGGTAACGCGGATGACATATCCTTTGCCAGACGGCACCAGGCTGAAACGCAGTTTTTGGTGGCTCGGCAGCAGTTCGATGCCACGCGCACGGTAGGCAGCGGCGCTGGCGAGTTGTACGGTGGCGCCTTTGGCACTCGCGGCGGTCAGTCCTTCTACCGGAATGGTGGCGCTCATCGGCTGGCCGATGCTGGAATTGACATGGATAGGGCCGAGGCCGATGGAGATGGCGGCACTACTGCACCCCAGACCGACTGCCAGTGCAACGGTGTGGCGCAGACGTGCAGGTGTTTGATTCCTGTTCATTTTGTGCTCCTGGGCCGTATTGCATCTACGGCGGTATCATAAAAACAACATTGAGATTATAGCAGCAGTTGTTATACAAGCAAGTAATGTTTTACACAGACCGCGCCAATGCTGCTTCCATCTCGCGGCAGACGGCATCGCCGATGGCGGTGGTGCTGTATGCTTGTTGCCCGTCTGCAACAATATCGGCGCTGCGGTAGCCTTGGCTGATGCTTTCTTTGACGGCGTTTTCCAGAAGCCAGGCGAGGCTTTCTTCTTGCAGGGAGTGGCGCAGCAGCATGGCGAGCGAGAGCAGCATGGCGTAGGGGTTGGCGCTGCCTTGCCCGGCGATGTCCGGCGCGGAGCCGTGTACGGGTTCAAACAGGCCGACGCCGTCGTCGCGCAAGGATGCAGACGGTAGCAGGCCAATCGAGCCGGTGAGCATCGAGGCTTCGTCGGAGAGGATGTCGCCGAAAAGGTTGCCGGTAACGATGACATCAAACTGGCGCGGGTCGCGCACCAGCTGCATCGCCGCGTTATCAACCAGCAGATGTGTCAGCGCGACGTCGGGGTAGTCAGCGGCGACGGCTTCGACGGTTTCCCGCCACAACTGCGAGCTTTCCAGCACGTTCATTTTGTCAATCGAGCAGAGGCGTTTTTGCCGCCCACGCGCCGCTTCAAAGGCGACGCGGGCGATGCGCTGCACTTCGCTTTCGCTGTAGCGCAGGGTGTTGTAGCCCTCGCGTTCGCCCGCGGCGTTGGTTTCGATACCGCGCGGCTGGCCGAAGTAGATGCCGCCGGTGAGTTCGCGCACGATGAGGATGTTCAGCCCCTGCACCCGTTCGGGTTTCAGCGCGGAGCGGTCAATGAGCGCGTCCATGACTTGCGCCGGACGCAGGTTGGCAAACAGTCCCAAATCGGCGCGGATGGCGAGCAGGCCGGTTTCCGGGCGTTGCGCGCGCGGCAGGCCGTCCCATTTCGGCCCGCCGACGCTGGCGAGCAGCACGGCATCGGCGGCACGCGCCTTGGCGCGGGTCGCTTCCGGGTACGGCTCGCCCGTGGCATCCACCGCGCAACCGCCGAGGTCGGCGTAATCCAGTGCGACCGCCAGCCCGGCTTTGCTTTGTAATAAATGCAGGATTTTTTCGGCTTCTGCCATGATTTCCGGGCCGATGCCGTCGCCGGGGAGAAGGAGGAGGTTTTTCATGTTTATTCCTTGAATAGCCAGGGGAATTGTTGCCGGTGCCGCGCTTCGAAGGCGCGAATCTCGGCGGCGTGTTGCAGTGTCTGCCCGATGTCGTCGAGGCCGTGATAGAGCGCGTGTTTGCGGAAGCCGTCCACGCTGAACGGGTAACGCGCCGCCCCGCATTGGATGGTCTGCGTTTCCAGATTGACTTCTATCGTAACCGCCTCCGCCGCCTGTGTCGCGGCCAGGAGCGCTTCGGCGTCGGCAGCGCTGACTTGTGCGGGCAGGATGCCGTTTTTGAAGCAGTTGCTATAGAAGATGTCGCCGAACGATGGCGCGATGACGGCGCGGAAACCGTATTCATCCAGCGCCCACACCGCGTGTTCGCGCGAGGAGCCGCAGCCGAAATTCGCCCCGGCGAGGAGGAATTTGGCGCCGTGGTAACGCGCTTCGTTCAGCACGAATGCCGGGTCGGGCGTGCGGTCGGGCAGATAGCGCCAGTCATCGAAAAGGTACTGTCCAAAACCCGTTTTGCTGATGAGCTTCAGATATTGTTTTGGCAAAATCGCGTCGGTGTCGATATTGCTGCGAAAGAGCGGCATGAGCAGGCCGCGTTCAACGGTAAATGCTTTCATGCCAACCACTCCCGCACATCGACAAAGCGCCCGGCGACCGCTGCCGCCGCTGCCATTGCCGGACTGACCAAATGGGTGCGTGCGCCCTGCCCTTGCCGCCCTTCAAAATTGCGGTTGGAGGTGGAAGCGCAGCGCTTGCCCGCCGGGATGCGGTCGGCGTTCATCGCCAGACACATCGAGCAGCCCGGTCCGCGCCATTCAAAACCGGCGGCGGTGAAAATGCGGTCGAGGCCTTCCGCCTCCGCCTGCGCCTTGACCAGCCCGGAACCGGGCACGACCAGCGCCGTTTCAATATTCGCCGCCACCTTGCGCCCTTGCAGGATGCGGGCGGCGACGCGCAAATCTTCGATGCGCGCGTTGGTGCAGGAGCCGATGAAGACCGCATCGAGCGCAATATCGCCCACCGCCTGCCCCTCGTGCAGTCCCATATAATCAAGCGCGCGCGCATAAGCGTTGCGCTGGTTGTCATCGCGCGCGTCGGCAAGATGCGGCACCACGCCGCCGACATCGACCACCATTTCCGGCGACGTGCCCCAGCTTACCTGCGGTGCAATCGCGGCGGCATCGAGCACCACTTCGGCGTCAAACCGCGCATCCTCGTCGCTGACCAGCGTGCGCCAATAGGCTTCCGCCGCGTCCCACAGCGCGCCCTGCGGCGCACTCGGCCGCCCGCGCAAATAGGCGAGCGTCGTCTCATCGACTGCGACCAGACCGGCGCGTGCGCCCGCTTCAATCGACATATTGCACATCGTCATCCGCCCTTCCATCGAAAGCGCGCGGATGGCCGAGCCGGCGAACTCCAGCGTGTAGCCGGTGCCGCCTGCGGTGCCGATGGTGCGAATCACCGCCAGCATCAAATCCTTGGCGAACACCCCCGGCTGCAACGCGCCGTCAATGACGATACGCATCGACTTCGTCTTCTTCTGCGGCAGACATTGTGTCGCCAGCACATGCTCGACCTCACTCGTGCCGATGCCGAAAGCGAGCGCGGCAAAGGCGCCATGCGTGGACGTATGCGAATCGCCACAGACCACCGTCATCCCCGGCAACGTCAAGCCCTGCTCCGGGCCGACCACATGCACAATCCCCTGCCGCGGGTCGCGCCGCCCAAACAAACGGATGCCGAACTCGGCGCAGTTGCGCTCCAGCGCCTCCACCTGCGCGCGCGAAACCGCGTCCTCAATCTCGCGCTCCGGGTGCAACGTCGGCACATTGTGGTCGGGCACCGCCTGCACCGCATCGACCCGCCACGGCTTGCGCCCGGCAAGACGTAGCCCGTCAAACGGCTGCGGCGAGGTCACCTCATGAATCAAATGGCGGTCAATATAAAGCAGTGCCTGGCCGTCCGCCTCGCGCACCACATGCGCCTGCCAGACCTTGTCATACAGCGATAACCCGCTCATAACACCTCCTGCGCCCACAAATCGGCAAACGTTTCGCGGCGGCGAATCAGCCGCGCCTGCCCGCCTTCGATTAACACCTCGGCCGGACGCGGGCGGGAGTTGTAATTGCTCGCCATCGAAAAACCATAAGCGCCGGTGCCGGGAATGACGACCACATCGCCGCGCTCGCCACAAATCGGAAAATCACGCGCAAACGTATCGCTGCTCTCGCACACAGGGCCGACCACATCCATGCGCGACACGCCGTCATACGGACGCGACACATTCACCAACGACGGCCGCACCTGATACAGCGCCGGACGCACATAATCATTCATCGCCGCATCCAGCATCAAAAAATCCCGCCCCGATTGCGACTTGCGGAACACCACCTGCGAGAGCAGCAGCCCGGCATTGCCGACCAGCGAGCGCCCCGGCTGCAAATGCAAACGCAGCGGCCGCTCGCCTACCCGCTCCAGCAGCGCGCGAGACAAATCCACAGGCGTGAGCGCCATAAAATCATCGGCCGTCTCAATCCCCAGGCCGCCGCCCAAATCCACATGCCCAAGCGCGATACCTTCCGCGACCAGCGCATCGGCAAGCGCCAGCACCGAATCCGCCGCCTGCAAAAACGGCGCCAGCGAACGAATCTGCGAGCCAATATGACACCCGACGCCGACCACGCGCAGCGACGGCTGCACCGCCGCCCAACGATAAAGCGCGGGTGCATCCTCCAGCGCCACGCCAAACTTATTCTCGCGCATCCCGGTTGAAATATACGGATGCGTCTTGGCGTCCACATCCGGATTCACCCGCAGCGCGACGGGCGCGACCTTGCCCATCGCCGTCGCCACCTCGGCAAGACATTGCAACTCCGCCGCCGACTCCACATTAAAACAGCCAATCCCGGCCGCGAGCGCCGCCTGCATCTCCGCGTCCGACTTCGCCACGCCGGAAAACACCACCTGCGCCGCGTCGCCGCCCGCCTGCAACACCCGCGCCAACTCGCCGCCGGAAACAATATCAAAACCCGCACCTTCCGCCGCGAGCAGGCGCAAAATCGCCAAATTCGAATTCGCCTTCATCGCAAAATGCAGCTGCAACTCGCGCGGCAACCCATGCGCCAAATACGCGCGGAACTGCGCGCGGATGGCGTCGCCGTCATAGACATAAAGCGGCGAACCAAACTCGGCGACCAAATCCACCAGCGACACCCCGCCGACACGCCCCTGCGCATCCATCCCGGACAAAAACTCACTCACCGGCCTGCTCCTGCGCCTTTGGCGCGCCATCATCCGGCAAATACAGCGGCCCCTTCTGCCCGCAGCCTGCGCACAAAGCCGTTACAATAAACAACATCAAAAACCTGAACATAACGAAAACCCGCTAAAAAAGGAGCGAAATTATGGCACAGCCCCTCGAACGAATCACCCGCGGCGCCGAAAAAAACGCCACCCACAGCATCATCTGGCTGCACGGCCTCGGCGCGGACGGACATGACTTCGCCCCCATCATCCCGCAACTGCACCTGCGTCCGACCACGCGCGTCATCCTGCCGCACGCGCCGGTGCGCCCCGTCACCCTCAACAACGGCCTGCCGATGCGCGCCTGGTACGACCTCAAAGACCTCAGCTTTGACCAGCGCGACGAAGACCTCGCCGGAATTGAAGCCAGCGCCGCGCAAATCCTTGCCATCGCCGCCGAAGAAGAAGCGCGCGGCATCCCGGTGGAAAACATCCTCTACGCCGGCTTCTCGCAAGGCGGCGTCATCGCGCTCCACGTTGGCCTGCGCCACCCCTGCGCGGGCATACTGGCGCTATCCACCTACCTCGCCGACCGCGACCACACCCCGCCCGCCGACTGCGCGCACTGCCCGCCCATCCTGCAAATGCACGGCAGCCACGACCCGGTCGTCCCCTACACCGTTGGCAAAGCGAGTTACAACATTCTGAAAAGCAAAGGCTACGCCCCGGAATGGAAAACCTACCCGATGCAGCACCAGGTCATCCCCGAACAAATCGCCGACATCGCCGCCTGGCTGAAAGCCCAGGGATTCTGAATCCATATACATACACCTCGAGCGCTCAAGTGTATGTACGAGCGCTCAAGTGTATGTAAAACGAAAAACCTTCTGCCGAAGCCACCGCCGATATGCCCCCTCTCCCGTGGGGAAGGGTTGGGGTGGGGACAGCAGGCAATCCGCAAAGCGCCCACTAACAAACCCATTTACATACACCACGAGCGCTCAGCTGTATGTAAATCATCAACAGTCCCTTCCCCGCGAGGAAGTGTCGGGGTGGGGTTTGTCCGCATACCGCGCTGTGGCATCGACATTCCCGTAGGGGCGGTTAGGACGAAGTCCGTAACCGCCCGCCAAAAGCCATTTACATACACCTCGAGCGCTCAGGTGTATGTAAAGCCTCAACAGCGATACTAAACGGTGTGTCTTTGCCGCAGTCTTCCATCGCCTTCCCCGGCGCAGCGCGGTAGAATGCGGGCGTTTCCTGTTGCGAGTTGCGTTATGAGTCTGTTTTTTTCGTTGTTCGTGCGTTGTTTTTGGCTGCCGCTGTTTGCGGCAGTGGTTTTGTCTGCCGGGCGCACGCCGC
>CAURAS010000019.1:0-11818 GCA_963522865.1 uncultured Cardiobacterium sp. | reverse complement strand
TCGGCATCGAGCAGGTTGGCAAAGAATTTCCAGCCGGTCGGCGTTTCATAATAATTGAGCCCGCGCGCGACGCAGACCGCATCAACGGCGCGGCTAGTCGGCATCGTCCGCCCCACGCCCTTGAGCGACTTCAGGCAGGGAATGAGCGCGTGGTTGTCGGCAATAATCGCCAGACTGTCGCAAGGATTAACAAAGTGCTTGCGTCCGGTGATGAGATTGCGATCGCCGTCGCCGTCGCTCGCCGCGCCCATGACGACCGCTTCATCCGCCGCCATTGCCGCTTTCAATTCATCAATATGCGCCGGGGACGGATCGGGGTGGCCGCCGCCAAAATCGGGGAGCGGCTTGGTGTTGAGCAGGTATTTCTGCGGCAGGCCGAGGCGGTGGGCAAACACCTCCACCGCATACGGGCCGGTGGCGGCGTGCATCGCATCAAATACAAACGGATGCTTGGCGATATGCGCACGGATGGCCGGGAAATCAAACAGCGTTTCCATCAAATCCGCATAATCGGCAGTGCTGCTGATGACGCGCAGTTCGGTGTCGCCAATGCGGTAACTGCCCGCCTTGTCGAGCGGCGGCAGTTCGACATCGGCAATCGTGTACTCCGTCAAAGATTTGGAAACGGCAAACGCGGCTTCGGTGGCGTGTTCCGGCGCGGGTTGCCCGGCGGCGAGGTTGAACTTGATGCCGAAATCGCCGTCCTTGCCGCCGGGGTTGTGGCTGGCGGACAAAATAATGCCGAAATCGGCCTTGTAGTGGCGGATGACGTGCGAGGCGGCAGGCGTAGAAAGCAGGCCGTTCTCGCCGAGCAGCACCAGCTTCGCGCCCTGCGCCACCGCCATTTTCAGCACAATGGCGACCGCCTCATCGCAGTAATAGCGGCCATCGCCGCCGACGACAATCGTCTTGCCCGCAACCCCGCCGAGCGAGGTGAAAATGGACTGAATAAAACTCTCGGTGTAGTGCGGCTGTTGATAGTGCGGCACCGGCTTGCGCAGCCCGGAGGTGCCGGGGCGCTGGTCAGTGAAGGTGGCGAATTTTATCGTCTTGATTTCCATACAAATACCTCATCGGTGGTTAGTGGGTTTACCGTATTTTAACGCTAACCCTGTTTATTTGATATGGCTACCTTCACACGTTAATGTGGATTGGTGTGGATGGTGGGGAAATGGGGTTTTGCCCCGTCTTGGGCGGTCGTTTTACATACACATCGAGCGCTCAAATGTATGTAAATCTCCCCTGCCATCTAATATACATACAGCTGAGCGCTCGATGTGTATGTAAATGGGGTGATGGTTTGGGGCAACGTCAGCACACCAGTTCTTCCGCCTTGATAAACCGTTCGTTGTCCCAGGAAAGGCCTGCCGCCGCGTCGTAGAGCGTCGTACCGGGGATGAGGGCATAGAACTGCTTGCCGAAGTGTTTGTCGTTGATGACCTCAACCAGCCCCGCGTTGAGCAGTTCGCGCAGGGATTTTTCCGGCACTTGCACGGTGTAGCGCTGGAGTTTGCGCAACAGGCCGCCAAGGTGGTTGGCGTGTTCCAGCGCCTTGATGCAGTCTTGTGCTTTTTTGTCGTAAGGGATGAGCAGCGGCAGCATATAGTTGCTTTCGATGACGCGGCATTTTTCGGCGATGGTCTGGAAGGGAAAATTGAGTTCGCGTCCGGCGTCTTTGATTTTTTCCAGAATATTGTGTTTGTCCAATTCCTTGCCTGCCAGATGATAGACGTTGGCGAAATATTCCGTGATGGCTTCCGGCATGAGGAGGTCAGCGCCATATTTACGCACGATACTGCGCATGCAGGCGGCGTAGGCGTCGAGTTCCGGCGGCGCTTGCCACTTTTCTTCCGGGTGGAAGATCAGCACTTCGCTTGCTTCTGCCGACCATTTATTTTCGCGGTTGCAGCGCCCGGCGGCCTGGGCGACGGAATCCGCGCCCGCTTCTGCCCGCATCAGGCGCGGGAAGCTGACGTCCACGCCCGCTTCAATCAAGGAAGTTGCGATGAGGCGGCAGGGGGCGCCCGCTTTCAGGCGCGCGCGGATGGTCTCTAGCACTTGGCTGCGGTGTTCGGCGCACATCAGGGTGGTGAGGTGATAGGTGCCGTCGAGGTGTTTGGCGCTGTCGTAGAGGCTACGCGCATGGCGGCGGTTATTGACGATGATGAGGAGTTGCGGGTGATTGGTGAGCTGCTCGAGTAATTCGACGTCGCTTTGGTTACCAATGTATCTCACCGTGGTGCGGCGTAAGGCGGCGTAGAGGCGCGCCGGTTCGGGGGCGATTTCGCGCACGTCGCTGAAGCCGCCGTAGAAGCCGTTGTCGGCGCTGATGGCGGGCTGGGTCGCGGTACACATGACGATGGTGCAGCGATAGTTGCGCGCCAGTTCGTCTATCGCCGCCACGATGGGTCGCAGGAGGTGCAGCGGCAGCATTTGCGCTTCGTCGAGGATGATGACGCTGCCCGCGATGTTGTGCAGTTTGCGGCAGCGTGCCGAGCGGTCGGCAAAGAGGCTTTCAAAGAATTGGACGGCGGTGGTGATGACGACCGGTGCGTCCCAGTTTTCCGTGGCGTGGCGCAGTTTGTCGCGGGTGTCGCGGTCTTGCAGGGTGCGGTCGTCGAAGGTGCTGTGATGTTCCAGCACCGCCGCTTCGCCAAGCGCGCCGAAGGCTTTGCGGAATTCACCGGCGTTCTGTTCGATGATGCTGGTAAAGGGGATGACGTAGATGATGCGCCGCTGCCCGTGCTGGCGTGCGTGTTCGAGGGCGAACGCCATCGAGGTGTAGGTTTTGCCGCCGCCGGTCGGCACGGTCAGGGTAAATAGGCCGGGCGCGAGCGCCGCTTGCTGCTGCGCGTGGTCAAGGATTTCACTGCGCAGCTGGTTCAGCTCCGCTTGACCGCCTTCGCTGTGTTTTTTGGCATCGGCGCGCACGTTTTGTAAATGCTGGTTGAACGCCTGTTGCAAGTCGCTTAGGGCGGGGTAGTTGCCGCGCTCGATGGTTTCATTTTCCAGTTTGACATAGAAGGCTTCGGTGTCGAGGTAGTCGGCATCGACCAGGCAGGAGTAGAGCATGCGGATGAAGAAGGCCTGCGCGAAGCCGGGGTATTTCGGTTTGGTTTTGAGCGGCGGTAGGGCGATTTTTTCCGGCAGCGGGATTTCCGCTTGCCAGACGGGGTTAAGCGCGGGGATATCAATGGCGAGGCGTTCTTTTAAGGTGCTGCGGTTCTTGCCTTCGCCACTGCCGTTGGCAAGCCCGGCATGGTGGCCGGCGATGCAGTACGCCATCAGTTTGCCGATCAGCTGCCAGCGGGCAATGGCTTCTTTCGCGCCGGCGGTGGCGTGATCGACACGCTTGCCGCCACGCAGGCGGTTTTGGAAGGGGGCGCTGTATTTGCCGAGGTCGTGCAGGAGGCCGGTGTAGCGGGCGATTTCCGCCGCACCGAAAGGTTCGGCAAATTGGGCGGCCAGCGCGGCGACGTTTTCGGCGTGGCTTTTCAGGGTTTGCCAGTCGCTTTCGGGACGGTCTTCTGCGGAATGGGCGTAGTAGGTGGGCATGGGGCGCTCCGGTTGGTAGTTTAAGGATAGCGACAGACTAGCAAAGAACGCGTGACTGCCGTACCCGTTATACCGCGAATTTACAATGCAAGTGCAAGATGCAGCAAAACCGCGCTCATAAGCGATACGGCAATACATTCCAAAAATCGCAGGAGAACACAAATGGGCGCCACACCTATTTTATCCCCATTGGGCGAGGCCACCATTTCGCGGGAAATCAGCGGTTTCCCGCCCCCGTACCGGCCGTGGGAGCGCGGGACGAACGAGAACACCAACGGCTTGTTGCGGGAGTTTTTTTAGAAACATCAGAACATTGCGCAGTTTTCTGATGCGTACATGGAGAAAATGGTGCGTAAATTGAGCAACCGCCCGCGCAAGTGTTTGCAGTGGAGAACGCCTTATGAAAAGTATTTTGGACAAACCTTGCACCTGGCCTGACAATTCGCCGGATAAAAAACAGTCAGGAAAAAACGAGATCACGGACGTAAATGCGCCATGGCCTGCTCTTCCTGTTTGATACGAACAAACAAAATAATAAGATACACCGGTAATCCAAATATGGCAGTGTATTTCGCATGGCAGAACAGGCTTAATCCAATCAGTTCGGGAATAATGTTCAGATAATAGTTCGGATGCCGTATATATTTAAATAAGAATGCATGGTTGATTTTATGATTGGGCAGAATATACAGCTTTACGGTCCAGATTTCTTTGAGTGCTGCAATCACGTAAAACAAAACGGCAAATGCCAGAACGAGCAGTACCAAGCCTGCGAGCGCAGTGGCATCCAGCCCCGCCCGGTACCGGTTTGCTTCGATGATGGCGCTGGCGTAAAACGCAACGTGGGCGACGGACAGCAGCAGTGAATTCTTTTTTCCATATTGGACGGCGCCCTGCTGGATGAGTCTTTTTTCATTCCTGATGGAAATCCAAAGGGTAGCAAGGCGAATGGCAAGAAAGGCAAAAAAGATAACATTGAGTGAAAACATATCTATGGCTAGTTCAGTTTGTAAAGATTGGCCAGATTCTAGCAATAGCCTGTTTTTTTGTAAATCAATATCCAAAATCATTTTTTATGATGAAGGTTATTTGTGCTAATACGCCGTGGCTGATAGAAACAAATCGCAAGGGTAATGAAGCAGTATTTGCCGGACGGATAAAAAAATCCCCGCACCTGGCGGGGATTTTTTATGCCGTTTTCGCTTCCGGCGGGGTTTCACTCAGTTTGCCGCTGACGAGGTAGAGGCAGCGGTCCATTTGCCGCGCGAGGTTCATGTCGTGGGTGACGATGATCATCGCGCCGTGCTGTTCGCCGATGAGGTTTTTCATCAGGGCAAAGGCGTGCGCGGCGTTTTCCTGGTCGAGGTTGCCGGTGGGTTCGTCGGCAAGCAGGCAGTCGGGGCGATTTACCAGCGCGCGCGCGATTGCCGCCCGCTGCCGTTCGCCGCCGGAGAGTTCTGCCGGGCGGTGGTTCAGCCGCTCTTTGAGGCCGACGGCGGCCAGCAGTTCGCTCGCGCGCGCCAGCGCTTTTTGCGGGCGGTCGCCGCGGATTAAGAGCGGCATGGCGACGTTTTCCACCGCGCTGAATTCGGGCAGCAGGTGGTGGAATTGGTAGACAAATCCCATGTGCTGGTTGCGCAGGCGGGTGCGGCGGGTGTCGCTGGCCTGGCTGAGATTGGTGCCGCAGAGGGTGATTTCGCCTTGCTGCGGTGTGTCCAGCCCGGCGAGGATGTGCAGCAGGGTGCTTTTGCCGGTGCCGGAGGCGCCGACAACGGCGACGGTTTCGCCGCGCGCCAGGGCAAGGTCGGTGCCGCTCAGGATGGTGAGGCTTTCGCCTTTGCTTTGGTAGGCGAAGTGTAGGTTGGTCGCGGTCAGGACGTGATCGGTCATGGTTTACTCGTGGGAGAGGGCGCGGGCGGGTTCGGTGCGGGCGGCCATCAGCGCCGGAATGACGGAGAACAGCAGGGTCAGGATGAGGGTAACGATGCTGATACCGCTGATGACGGCGGGGTCGATTTTCGCCGGCAGTTCGTTGATGAAGTACATTTGCGCGGGCAGGGCGTAGCCGGTGTGGCGCTCCAGGAATGCCATGATGGCCGGGACGTTCACCGCGATGAGGATGCCGAGACCGACGCCAAGCACGGTGCCAAACGCGCCGAAGGTCAGCCCTTGCGTGAGGAAGATTTGTCCGATTTGGCGGCGGGTCATGCCCATGGTGCGCAGGATGGCGATGTCGCGCCGTTTTTCGGTGACGACCATGTACATTGAGGAGAGCAGGCCGAAGGCGGCGACCATGACGATGAGGCAGAGGATGATGAACATCGCGTTTTTCTCGGTCTGTACCGCGCTGAAGTAGGAGGCGTTGTCCACGCTCCAGTCGCTGGCGTACACGCCGTAGGGCAGTTGCGGCGTCAGGCGTTCGCGCACCAGCGGCGCTTGCATCGGGTCGTGCAGCATGATGTGGTAACCGGTAACGCCGTCGGGCAGTTGCAGCAGTTTGGCGGCGTCGTGGTAATTGACCAGCGCCACGCCGTTGTCGAAGGAGTAGTGTCCGCTGCTAAAGGTGCCGACGAGGGTGAAGCGTTTGATGCGCGGCAAGAGGCCGGCGGCGCTCGCCGTTACTTGCGGCACGATGATGGTGACTTTGTCGCCGACTTTGGCGTTGATTTTTTCGGCCAGCACCTGGCCGAGGATGAGGTTGAAATGCCCCGCTTCCAGTTGGCCGCTAATTTCCGGGTCAATCTTGGCAAACGTCTGCGAGACTTTACCTTCTTCTGCCGGATCAACGCCTTGCAGGACAACGCCCTGGAAGTGTTCGCTGTCGCCAATCAGCCCCTGCCCCTGCACGTAAGGCGCGTAGGCGATGAGTTCGGGGATGTTGGCGAGATACGGCGCAGGGTCAAATTCGGGCGGGATGACGCCGGTGCCGTCGCTGCTGCGCAGCATGGCGTGCGAGGTCATGGAGAGCATCTTGTCGCGCACTTGCGTAACCACGCCGTTCATCACGGAGAGGACGACGATGAGCGCGGCGATGCCGATGGTGATGCCGATGATGGCGAGAATGGCGTTCAGGCCGATGAAGCGGGCGCCGCTGCGCGCGTAGCTGTAGCGCAGGCCGATTTTGGAAGGCAGGATTTGCATAGTTTATCCCGCGAGCAGCGCGTCCAGTTTGCCCGCCGCTTCCAGCGCGTGCAGGTCGTCGCAGCCGCCGACGTGCGTGTCGCCGATGAATATTTGCGGCACGGTTTTACGGCCACCCGCGCGGGCGATCATTTCTTCGCGCCGCTCCGGTTCGCGGCTGATGTCGATGCCTTCGTAGGCAACGCCTTTGGCGGTGAGCAGTTGGTGCGCGCGCTGGCAGTAGGGGCAGGTGGGCTTGTAGTACATGGTGACGGCTTGCATGGCAGGTTCCTTATTTGCTGACGACGGGCAGGTTTTCCGCGAGCCAGCCGTTGATGCCGCCCTCCAGGATATAAATGGCTTCAAAGCCGCCGTTGCGCAGGGTTTTCGCCGCCGCGGCGGTGTTCAGGCCGTCGTGGTCATAAATCACCAGCGGACGGTTCTTGGCGGTGCGGATTTTGCCGACGTGGTCGTGCAGTTCGGCAAGCGGCATATTCTTCGCGCCGGCGATGTGTCCCTGACGGAAATCTTGCGCCGGACGCAGGTCGATAACCGTGCCGTTGTCGTTGGCCAGCACCGCCGCACGGGCGTTGCTCACCTTTTCGCCGGCGGCATTGCGCCCTTGCAGCTCAAAATAAATGATGCCGCCGATGGCCGCAAAGAGCATGAGAAAGAGGAAAATGTTGTCGAGGAAAAATTGACCGAAGCTCATCTGATGGTTCCGTAGGGTGTGGAAAAGGCGGCGATTATACTGGCGTTTGCCGCCTTTGTGGTGTTTGTCTTGGCTACTTGGCGGTAATGACATTTACATACACGATGAGCGCTCAGGTGTATGTAAATTGCCGTAAATGTACGGGGTACTGGGATGGCCACGAACAGTCATCAAGCTTCCTGGATAACCGCCGCTACCGGCTTGCGCTTGGCATACGGCAGCGGCGCGGCGTAGCCGAGGCGGAGCAGCAGTTGCGGGTGTTCACCGCCTAAGGCGAGTTCGCGGGCGAGGCGCTCGCGCAGTTCCGCTACTTCGCAGGGCTGGTTGAGCCAGGCGCTGGCGATGCCCTGCTCGGTCAAAAGGAGCAGCAGGCGTTGCAGGGCGCCGCCCGCAGCAATCCACGCCGGAATGCTGTCGTCGTCGGTCGTGAGCAGCAACAGGTGCGAGGCGGAGGCGATTTTCTTGCCGTCGGTTTTGTTTTGCGCCGTGGCATTGAGCGCGAGCTGGATGATGGGTTTAGTGATCCACGCGGGCAGGTTGGGCGCGCCCATCACCGCGTAGCTCAGTCCGTCCAGGGTGCGCTCGCTGTGCGCCTTGTTAAAGCGAATCCACGAGAGCAGTTCGCGCTTGAAGGCGTCGTTGCCGAGCTGCGCGCGGTTGCCCGCCATGACCAGTTCGGCGAGTTGCGCAAACGGCGGCGCATTTTTGTCCCAAACGCGCAGATGCACGCCGTCGCTTGTCGCGCTGGCGAGGATGTCGTCCAACAGCGCCTGTGGGATGGCGCGGCCGTCGTACAGCGCGCGGTTGGTCTGGCGACGCGGGATTTGCGCAAAGAGCGGGTCAAGGCGGGCGGAGGGCGCTGGGGTAAGGCTGACGGTTATCGCGCCTGTGGGATTGACCGCGGTCGTGCTCGCATAGCCGTAATGGCTGGCGGCGATGCGCAGGTTTTCGGCGGCGCAACCGAGGCTGATAAAGAGCTCGCGGTCAGCGGGATCAACCACCGGCAGGCGTTTGCGGAAATCGGGGCTGATGGTAATGGCGTCCGCGTTGAGGGTGAAAAGCCACGGCTGGGTGTTGTGGCCAGAAGGCGCACGGGTCGCGCATTCGACGATGGCGGGGAAATCTTTTTGCAGCGTCATGTTTTACTCCGGTGGGAAGGTGATGCGCGCAGTGTATCACCCTCCTCTGCCCGCGCTATCTGCGGCTGATTTTCTGAATGACAAATGCGCCCTAAAATTCATAGCGGAATGTCGCCATGACATTTACGCCATTTACATACACCTGAGCGCTCGATGTGTATGTATAACGGTTTTATGTCTCTTATCTGCCATGGCGTAGATTCCAGCATTTAGACCGTGTTTTCGCGCTTTTTTACGACGGATGCTGACATGTTCGCCGCCGTGCAGGAAAAGTCATCGCCGTACGGAGAAATATGATTTTTAATAATATTGAATAGCATTAACACTCTGTTTATCCTGCGCGCAATTTCTTTCTCCCTGATTTTCTATGCTTTCTCTCGATAGCGTCTCTTTTCGCTCTGGCGACCGCGTCCTGCTCGATGCGGTTTCTTTTTCCCTGGCGCCCGGTCAGCTTTATGGCGTGATTGGTCATAACGGCGCGGGCAGGTCCACCCTCATCCGCCTGCTCGGCGGCGAGTTGTTGCCGTCAAGCGGCGCGGTGTTGCTTGATGGTGCGGCGGTGCACACATTTTCGGCGAAGGCGCGGGCGCGGCGGATTGCCTCACTGCCGCAGAAGTTGCCGGATGCGGCGGATTTTTTGGTGCGTGAGTTGGTGATGCTGGGGCGCTTTCCCTGGCAGGACTGGTTGCAGCGGCCGTCGCCGGAGGATGTCGCCCATGTGGAGGCGGCGATGGTGCAGACGGATGTGGCGCGTTTTGCCGAGCAGCCGGTGCATACGCTGTCCGGCGGCGAGCGGCAGCGCGCCTGGCTGGCGCTGTTCTGGCGTAGCAGAGCGAGGTGTTGTTGCTCGATGAGCCGCTGGCGGCGCTGGATATTGTTTATCAGGTTGAGGTGTTGCAGTTGGTGCGGCGCCTCATCGCCGAGCGCGGGCTGACGGTGGTGATGATTATTCATGACATCAATCTGGCGGCGCGCGTTGTCGCCAGCAGCGTGGTTGCGACCCTGCACACCAAACCCGCCTTCATCGAGCAACTGGCAAAAGCCAAAGCGGAATTCCAGAATCTTCCCAAGAAATAAGGCTGGTGCCGTATGGCAAAAATCCCGCGTGATGCGGGATTTTTTATGTCATGAGTCCTTAAAACATCGCATGTCCGCTCACGGTTTTTTCCGGCACGGGTTGGGCGACGTCCCAGTGTTCGACGATTTTGCCGTTCTCGTCGAGGCGGAAGATGTCGATGACCGCTTCGCCGCGCTCGTCCGGGGTGTTCTGGCTGTGGACGTGGACGACAACGAGGGCGCCTTCCGCCACGACGCGCTTGATGTCGGCGTGCGATTGCGGGTTTTGCTTGAGGAAGGGACCGAAGGAATCAATAAACGCCTTGCCGCCGTCGGCCACGCCCGGATTGTGCTGGATGTAGGGCTCGGCGACGTATTTTTCGACCGCCTCGTCCAGCTTGTGCTGGTTGAAGGCGAGTTCGTAGAAGGCGATGACGTTTTCCTTGTTGCGCGCGAGGTTGTCGCTGGCGGCAAATGCCAGCGGTGCGGCGGCGAAAAGCGAGGAGAGGAGAATTTTTTTCAAGTTTGTTCCTTTAGATTGCGGCTATGGTGAAAATTTTGTGCAGATGCGCCTTTTGCTCAACATCGTCGGCGATGGCGACCGCGATGTCGGCGCGGCTGATGTTCGCAGGTTTGTCGCCGTCCATGAGCAGCGTTTCATCGCCGAGACGGTAGCGACCCATGCGCGGCAGGGCGGCGCTGTTTTCCGGCGAAAAGCACGCGGGCGGGCAAATCATCGCCCAGTTGAGGCCGTCCGCCGCAAGCAGGTCGTGTAGCAGATCGCGTTCGGCCTTGCCGACGTCAAGGATTTCCTGCGGGAACTGTGGTGTATCAATCAGGCGCACACCGGGGGCGACGTAGAGGTTGCCCGCGCCGCCGACCACCAGCAAATACGGCACGTCTGCGCTTTGGGCGGCGGCCAAAATGGCGGCGTAACCGCGACGGAAATCGGCGATGAGGTTCGGATTCGTCCAGCCGCCGTTGAAGGCGCTGATGACTGCATCAAAACCGGCGAGTCGCGCGGCAAAGGCGGCGTCATTGACATCGGCGGCAACGGCGCGCACGTTTGGTGCACTGAAAATATTGGCAGCGTTGCGCGCAAAAGCGGTGACGTCGTGGCCGCGCATGGCAAGTTCACGCACGACGGCGTCGCCAACGAAGCCGCTTGCGCCAATTACGGCAATTTTCATGGGAAACTCCCTGTTAGAGATTTGGAAAAATCAGACACTCGCTACGGTAAAGCGCTGATGCAGGTGTGCTTTTTGCTCGACATCATCAGCGATGGCAATGGCGAGGTCTGCGACGCTGATGCCTGCCGGGGCGTCGCCGTCCATCAGCGCGTCATCCTGGCCGAGGCGGTATTTGCCGGTGCGGTCTTCGCTGTGGCCGCCGTCCGCGCCGAGGCAGATGGGCGGCGAGATGAACGCCCAGTTGAGGTCATTCCGACCGCGCAGTTCAGTCAAAAGCTCACGCGCGGCGTTGGCACCGTCGTAAATTTCTTTGGGGAAATCCGGGGTGTCGATGACTTGCACGCCGGGGGCGATGTAGAGGCTGCCCGCGCCGCCGACGATGAGCAGGTACGGTACGCCCGCGCTTTTGGCAGCGGCGAGGATGGCGGCGTAGCCGTCGCGGAAATCGCGGCCAATGTTCGGATTGGTCCAGCCGGGATTGAAGGCGCTGACGACGGCATCAAACCCGGCGAGCTGCTCGGCAAAACCGGCGGCGGTGACATCGGCGGCAACGGCGCGCACATTCGGCGCGGCGAAGACTTTGCCGGTGTTGCGGGCGAAGGCGGTAACGTCGTGGCCGCGCGCGGCGAGTTCCTGGACGACGGCGTTGCCGACGTAGCCGGTAGCGCCGATAACGGCGAATTTCATGGGGTTCTCCTGGGGTTTGTGAAGGAGCACTTATTGTAAGCGCGCTGAAAAGCGGCGAGAATCGCCGTTTTCTGAAGTGATTGTGAAGGAGAGCTGGATAATGGATGATTTGAAACCGCTGCTGGTCTTCGCCGCCGTCCTCGAACACGGCAGCATGAACGCCGCCGCGCAGGCGCTCGCGATGACGCCTTCGGCCGTCAGCCAGCACATCGCGCGGCTGGAAAATCTACATGGCGTCAAGCTGTTGCACCGCAGTACCCGCCGCGTCAGCCCGACCGACGCGGGCGCCGCCCTCGGTCAATACTGCCGCCGCCTCAATGCGACCCTGCACGATACCCGCCTCGCCCTCGCCAATCTTA
>CAURAS010000018.1:0-12142 GCA_963522865.1 uncultured Cardiobacterium sp. | reverse complement strand
GCGTGCCGGTAGCGACGACTTTGCCGTGAATGTGGCCGTTATTGAGCGCGCCGGTCTGCGCGACTTTGCTGTCGGCGTCGTTCGGGTTTCCGTACTAGATGATGCGCACCGGGTTGCCGCTGCGGTTGAAATCCTTTTCGCTGGTGCCGACGGCAGCCTTGCGGTCGGGCTTGCCGTCTTTCTTGATGGTGGCGGTAACGGTATCGACCTTCTCGACGCGCTCCCCGGCATCGACGGTGGCGGTGGCGCTACCGCCCTGTTGATACGGCGCGGCGCTGGCGATGATTGGCAGCGCGGCGAGCATTTGCAAGACGAGGGTTTTACGGATGAATGTGTGATTTTTCATAGTGTTTCCTGAAACTGAGGCCAAAAAAACTCCCGAACAGCCGCTTGCCGTTCAGGAGTCTGAGAGCCTGTTCAACATCCCGCTACGGGCGTCATCCGCACAGGATTAGGCGGACTGCGGCGTTGCAAGACTTGGCAAGGTAGCCCACATTGCCTGCGTCTTGCGCCTTGCATCCCATCCCAACCTGCACGCATCCGCCTCGCATCGGAATATTGGACAGACTCTTAAAAATTTTTGCAAATTATAGCTAATTCTTTCGTAATGAGAATGCCATTTTTAAGCGTCCGCCAAATGCGTGGCAAACGCCGGGGTGAGCGTGCGCTGAAAATCACCGTCGCGCCGCGTAATCAGACAAACCGCGAGATCGTGCTGCGCTGCCACCGCCAACGCTGCCTCAGCACCAAGCGCATACAGCCCGGTAGCGAGGCCATCCGCTGCCATCGTCGTTGGCGCCAACACCGACAGCGAGGCAATCTCGTGCCGCACCGGACGGCCACTGCGCGGATCAATCACGTGCGATTGCATCGCGCCGTCGTCATCAACAAAAAAATTGCGGTAATCGCCGGAAGTAGCGAGTGCGAGACCATCCAGCGCGACCACCGCCACATGCTGCGTGCGCTGCAACGGGTGCTCAATGCCGACCCGCCACGGCTGGCGTTGCGGATTCAGGCCGCGCCCGCACAACTCGCCGCCAATCTCCACCAAAAAATCACTGATGCCTGCCGCCGCCAGCACGCCTGCGACCGCATCCATCCCGTAACCCTTGGCAATCGCGCACAAATCCAGCTGCAACAGCGGTGCGTGCTTGCGCACAAACCACATCCCCGACTCCTCTGCCAACTCAAACAGCGCCATGCCGCTCGTGCGCGCGGCGATGGCATCGGGCGGCGGCGGACTGTCGCGACGCGGCTCCGGGCCGAAGCCCCAGAGATTGACCAGGCTGCCCAGACTCACATCCAGCCCGCCCTGCGTGATGCCGTGCAAATCAACCGCGGCGCGCAGTACCGTGGCAAAATCCGGCGGCAACAAAAACCAGCGGTCATCGCGTAACTGGTTGAACTGGCTGATGGCCGAATCCGGCAAATACGTGGACATCGCGGCATTAACCTCGCGCAGACGGTGCTCAATCTGCGCCTTGACTTCAGCAGGCGAGGGCAGGGCGCGGCCATCGGCGTGGTCAATATATTTGACGGTGTAATCCGTCCCCATCGTTTGCCCTTGCAGGGTAATCAGTGCGGCTTCTCTGGTCATAAAAACTCCGGTTGCGAGGCGAAAATTATAACGACAAGGCGGCGGGTGAAAAGTAGGCAACGCCCGGGCAGATACCTATAATAAATCTCGCCACCACAGGTATGAATCTTGCAAAAAAATCAGCAATCACCCCGGAGAACACATGAAAATCTATCGCTTCCTTACCGGCCCGGACGACAGCAGCTTTTGCCGCCGCGTCACCGAAGCCCTGCAAAACGGCTGGGAACTCTACGGCGACCCGCAACTGACCGGCGACGCCAGCGGGCGCTACTGCGGTCAGGCCATCGTCAAAGAGACCGACGCCCCCTACGATCCCGCCAAACCGCTCGGAGACTACTAATGAGCGCCGCCTGGGAAGCGATGCGTAGCGGCGCGCCGCACCTGCCCTACGATCCCGACCTCAAAGCGCGCCGCGACGTCTGCCGTGAACTGCTCTGGCGCTACAACACGCAAATCCCGCCCACCGACACCGTCGCGCAGCAGGCCATCCTGCGCGAACTCTTCGGTGAACTGCCCGCCAGCGGCATCCACATCACCCCGCCGTTTCACTGCGACTACGGTCGCGGCATCCGCTTCCGCGGCTTCTTTTATGCCAACAGCGGCTGCACCATCCTCGATGGCGGCCCGGTTACCATCGGCGACGGCGTACTGTTCGCGCCCAACGTCGCGCTCTACACCGTCGGCCACCCGCTGCATCCTGCCCTGCGTCGCGCCACCTGGGAACACACCGCGCCGATTACCATCGAAGACGACGTCTGGCTCGGCGGCGGCGTCATCGTCCTGCCCGGCGTGACCATTGGCGCGGGCAGCGTCATAGGCGCCGGTAGCGTCGTCACCAAAAACATCCCGGCAAACAGCCTCGCCGTCGGCAACCCCTGCCGCGTCCTGCGTGCCATCACCGACGCCGACCGCGAACAATACGCCGCCTGGAATATCCACGCGGAATCAAATCCATAAAGGAGTCACCCATGAAAAAATATCTTCTTCTCGCATTGACACTCTCTGCTAGCGCCTTCGCCGCGCCCAAAGAAAGCCCGGAACAAATCGTGCGAAAATTCTATGACGCCTATCAGCAACCCAGCGTGCAAGAAAATACGGCCGCATTTGAAGACTACGCCAGCGCGGAACTAAAAGCGCTCCTTGCCAAAGACGAGCAGCTGGCGGGCGATGAAATTGGCTGCATTGACTACGACTTTGTTATTCAGGGACAGGATTATGATGCGGAGAGCATCAAAAAAACCCTGAAAATAAAAGCGCTGGATAAAGAAAGCGTAGAAGCCAAATTCCAAAACTTCGACACACCCGCAACGGTCATCTACCAATTCGCCTGCGACGACAAGCAATGCCAAATCACCGACCTGCTTGAAGAAGACCAGGAAACGCATAAGCCCAAATCCTTCAAAGAAGGCCTTGCCAACTGTTTGGCGGATTTGGAAAAAAGCACGAGCGCCAAATAACCTTAGCTATCCCGCAGGCATCGCCCGCTTTTTCATCACCATGCCGCACGACATCCCCCATTTCTGGCGCCGCCGCACACTCCTCAGCTACCTGCTGCTGCCGCTGGCGGCGCTCTTTGCCCTCATCACCGCCTGCCGTCGCGCGCTGTACCGCTGCGGCATGCAGCGCCGCTATCGCGCGCCCGTGCCGGTGCTGGTCGTCGGCAATATCAGCGTCGGTGGTAACGGCAAAACGCCGCTGGTGCAGGCACTCGCCCGCGCGTTCCAGGCAGAAGGCATCGCCGTCGGCATCATCAGCCGTGGCTACGGCGGCACGGCAGTTGAGGCGACTGACGTCGCTACTTGCCCGGATGCCGTCATCGTCGGCGACGAACCGCTACTCCTCTGGCAAAGCACTGGCGCGCCGGTGGTCGTCGCCCGCAAACGCGCACAGGCGGCAGAAAAACTGCTGCGCGATTACCCCGCCACCCGCCTCATCCTCGCCGACGACGGCCTGCAACACTACGCCCTCGCGCGCGACGCGGAAATCGCGGTCATCGCCGCCGACCTCGGCCTCGGCAACGGCTTCCTCATGCCCGCCGGGCCCTTGCGCGAAAGCGCTGCACGACTGAAGCGCGTGGATGCCGTGGTGCATAGCGGGGCAGGGCAGGGCAGGGCAGATGGTTACGTCCTCCAGTACGCCAGCGATGGCGTGCGCCCGCTGGGCGGTGGCGCACTGCGACCGCTCGCCAGCCTCGCCGGAAAGCCGCTGTACGCGCTGACCGCTATCGCCCGCCCGGAACGTTTTTTTAACAGCCTGCGCGCGCAAGGTGCGACCCTCGCTGCGACACACAGCCTGCCCGACCACGCCGCCATTCCCGCTGATGCCGCCGCTTTTGCGGGCGACGGCAATCTCGTCATTAGTGAGAAAGATGCGGTAAAAACCGCCGCCTGGCCGGAAGCGCTCAAGGCGCGGACGTTTGTCGTTGATTACCGCGCGGTGCTGCCGCCAGATTTACTGCCCGCGCTACGGCGCAAGTTGGGCGTGTAGATAGCAAAAAGCCCGCATGCTGCGGGCTTTTTAGCGTGTGGCAGATCAACCACCGTTGTTGGCAAAGACTTCGCATCAGGCGCATTTGGCGGAGAAGTTGCAGCATTACGAGGCGCTGTTGCGGTCGTCGTAGCGGTGGTGTGCGGTGTTTGTGGGCAGGTGATATACCCCGCTATCTATCATGCACGTCTCTTGTTTACATACACATCGAGCGCTCAGCTGTATGTAAACAGGTAATCGGTGGGTTGCCGTCCCACCCTGGTCTTTTCTCGCTCTGCGTACGGGGGGCTGCGTGTTTCATGGGGGAGCGTGCGTTAGAAACACCGGGCGCCCCGCGCGTAACCCCAGCCCTCCCCCACAGGGGGAGGGAGCCGTTCGGTGATTTACATACACATCGAGCGCTCAGGTGTATGTAAAACAGAAGCCCGCGAACCACCAAACCGCCCCGCCCCCGTGGGGGCTTGAGTGGAGTTAGCCTGTAAATCTCGCTGTTGTATCGACATTTCCGTAGGGGCGGTTAGATATGACCTCTCCGGCTACCATCCAGGGTTGCACATTCATGCGGTCATTGCACAGGTGGCGGCAACAGCGCTTCATAGCGGGCGTCAGTGAGGGTGCGGAGGAAGGCTTCCAGCGCGTCTAGGTCGGCATCGGTGAGCGGTGGCGCTTGCAGGCGGATGCGATCAACGGTTTCCGCAACTTCCGGCGTGTCCCAGTCTTTGCCGGTGGCGGGGTTCGCGCGCGGCTGGTTGTAGTGGTCGAAGAAGTGCAGCACGCCGCGCAGGTCGGGGATGACGCCGTTGTGCATGTAGGGCGCGGTAACGGCGACGTTGCGCAGGGTCGGCGTGCGGAATTTGCCGTCCAGTTCGGGGGCGCCGTCGGTGCGCGGGTTTGTCATCAGGCCGTGGTCAATGTAGTCAGCGGGGCGACCGGCAAGGCGGATGAGTTCGGGATTGCGCGGCACGCCAATGTTGTAATAGTAGTAGTTGCTGAAGGGTTCTTCGGCGCTGCCCGGCGCTTTGCCGAGGTGGCAACTGGCGCAGTTGCTGCGCGCGGGGTCGAAGAAGATTTGCCGCCCGCGTTCTTCCTGCGGGGTGAGGGTCGCTTGTCCTTGCAGGTAGCGGTCGTATTTGCTGTCGTAGCTGCGCAATGCCGGGCTGCGCTCGTAGGCCGCGAGGGTGTTTTGGAGTTCGCTGAAGGCTCGCGCCGCCTGGTAGCCAAGGCCGGGTTTGCCCGCGGCGATGAAGACGGCGTTGCCGTAGCGCGCTTTGAGGTTGTAGGCGTATTGGGGATTTTTTTCGAGGCGGGCGGTAACGGCAGGTGCGTCTGGCATGTTCATTTCAAAGGCGGTAAAGAGCGGGCCGGTGATTTGTTCTTCGAGGTCGGCCGCACGGCCATCCCAGAATTGTCCGCCACGGTAGAGTCCGCTGTTAGCGTCGTAGTGGAATCGCGGGCTGTTGGCGGCGTAGGTGACGGGCGGGGCGTTGCGGATGCCGTAGTGCGTGCCGCCGCTGCCGAGCGAGATCATGCCTTTGCCTGCATTTTGTCGCGCATCTATGAAGGCGCGCGCGGGCTGGTGGCAGGTGAAGCAGCCGATGTCTTGCGCCTGCGAGAGGCTGGGATCAAAGAAGAAGAGTTGTCCCAGTTCTTCCGGGGTGAGCAAGGTGGCGGCGGTTGCTGTGGCGCTGGCGAGCAGGGTCGCCCAGAGGAGGCGGTGCATGGTGGAAACGGGGCTGGCTTGGACGCGGCAATTTTATCGCAGGCAAGCTCCAGACGGCGCGACCATAAAAAACGGCGCCGTAGCGCCGTTTTTCACCACAGGGAGATTATTTGGTAGCCGGGCTGAAGCCGTAGCCTTGCAGGATTTTCTGGCCATCTGCGCCGGTGATGAATTCGACGAAGCGCTTGGATTCGTCCGCTGCTTTGCTGTTTTTCAGCACGGCGATGGGGTACACGAGCGGTTTGTCCAGCGGCACTTCAAAGACGACTTTTACTTTGTCCGGCATGATGGCGGCGTCGGTCGCATAGACGAAGCCGGCGTCAGCCTCGCCGCGCGCGACGTAATCGAGCGACTGGCGCACGTTTTGTGTCGGCAGGTTGCGCTCGCCGAGTTTGTCCCACAGGCCGGCTTTTTCCAGCGCGCCCTTGGTGTAGCGGCCGACAGGGACGTTTTCGACGTGGGCAATGGCGATGCGTTTCAGCGCTTTGTCGTCCATCAGTGCGGCAAGGTCTTTGCCGTCCCATTTGGCGTCTTTCGCCATGATGACGACCAGGCGGTTTTCGACGAAGTTTTGCCGCGTTGCCGGGTCGATGTAATCGGCAGCTTTGTCCATGGTAACGGTGTCGGCGGAGGCGAATACGTCCACCGGTGCGCCTTTGCTGATTTGTTGCAAGAGCGCGCCGGAGCCGGCGAAGTTAAAGTCGATTTTGGCATCGGGATATTTCGCTTGGTATGCCTTGCCGATGTCGCCAAAGGCGTCGGTGAGGCTGGCAGCAGCAGAGACGGTTATATCGGCAGCAAATGCGCCTTGTGCGAGGGCGGCGGCAAGGGCGGTGAGCAGCAGTTTTTTCATGGGTACTCCTGATAAATAACGGGAAATTGAACTCTGCACGGGGACGGACGCGATTATGCCGGAAAAAGGGAGCAGAAGTTTGATTTAACGCAAAGTTTGTGGCGGCAATATCCGTAGTCTGTTGCGACGGCATGACCGCTCCCGACAGGCGGGGGCGGCTGTCCGCTATCCATGAAGGAACCGCACTATGTCCCATCTCATCACCGACTGGCATCCCGAAGACCCGCAGTTTTGGCGCACGCAGGGGTGGCGCGTCGCCCGGCGCAATTTGTGGATTTCCATCCCCGCCCTTTTTCTCGCCTTCGCCATTTGGCAGGTATGGAGCGTGACCGTTATCAACCTGCCCAACATCGGCTTCAATTTCACCGCCAACCAGCTCTTTTGGCTGACCGCCGTGCCTGCGCTTTCCGGCGCGACCTGCCGCGCCTTCTACGCTTTCATGGTGCCGATATTCGGCGGGCGCAAATGGACGGCATTCTCCACCGCCAGCCTGCTCCTGCCCGCACTCGGCCTCGGCTTTGCCGTGCGCGACCCCAACACCAGCTACGCCACCATGCTGCTGCTCGCGCTGCTCTGCGGTTTTGGCGGCGGCAATTTTTCTTCCAGCATGGCAAACATCAGCTTCTTTTACCCCAAAGCGGAAAAAGGCACGGCGCTTGGGCTGAATGCCGGGCTGGGTAATCTCGGCATCTCGGCAGCGCAGTTTCTCATCCCGCTGGTCATTACCGGGGCGGTACTGGGCGCACCGGCAGGCGGGCCGCAAATATGGCACGACGCCAATGGCAGCAAGGAAATCTGGCTGCAAAACGCCGGTTTTATGTGGGTGCCGCTCATCCTGCTTTCGGCAGGCGCAGCGTGGTTTGGTATGAACGACCTCGCCTGCGCCAAGGCATCGTTCCGCGACCAGGCGGTCATCTTTAAGCGCAAGCACAACTGGATTATGTGCGTCCTCTATCTCGGCACGTTTGGCTCGTTTCTTGGTTTTTCTGCCGGTTTTCCGCTGCTCATCAAAACGCAGTTCCCGCATATTGACCCGGTGCAATACGCCTATCTCGGCCCGCTGATTGGCGCCTTTGCCCGACCGGCGGCTGGCTTGCCGACAAAATCAAAAGCGGCGCGCTGATTACGCAAATCGTCTTTCTCGGTACGGTGCTGGGCGTTGTCGGCGTGCTGCTCTGCCTGCCGGACGACAGCGGTCAGGGCGGTCATTTTTGGGGATTCTTCGCCAGCTTCATGCTGCTTTTTGCCATGACCGGGCTCGGTAACGGCTCAACCTTCCGGCAAATCCCGGTGATTTTCCTCGACATCCACCAGCAGCGCGTAAGCCGCGGCGAGGTGGACGAAGAACAGGCGGTGCGCGATGCCAATAAAGAAAGCGCCGCGGTGGTTGGCTTCACCGGTGCTTTTGCCGCGTTCGGTGGTTTTTTCATCCCGAAAAGCTACGGCACCTCGATTGACCTCACCGGGCATGTAACCGCCGCGCTCTATTGCTTCATCGCCTTCTATGCGATGTGTTGTGTTATCAACTGGTGGTATTACCTGCGCAAAAACGCCGAAGTGAAGTGTTAAAAACAAAAGCCGGAGCAATGCTCCGGCTTTATTTTATGCGCCGCTTCAGCAGCCAATCATCACATTGGACGCCTTGATGATGGCGCAAGCGTTTTGCCCGACGGCGAAGTTCAACCGTTCAGCGCTGGCACGGGTGATGATGGCGACGAGGCTGTTGCCGTCGCCGATGTCGAGGGTAATTTCGTCATTGACCGCGCCGGTTTCGATGCGGCTGATGGTGCCGGGAATCACGTTGCGCGCGGAAATTTGCGCAGCGACTTCGGCGCTGCCAATCATCACGTCGCTCGCTTTAATCAGCGCGTAGGCGTCAGTGCCCGCTTTGAGGCCAAGGCGTTCAACGCTGTGCCGAGTGATGATGGCGGTGAGTTGGTGCGCGCCAATGCTGATGGCGACTTCGCTATTGACCGCACCTTCCTGCACGGCGCTGATAGTGCCCTTGAGCTGGTTGCGGGTTGAGATGTTGAAATACATGGCGAGTAACTCCGTCAGATTCATTTGTTGATTTTCAAGGAACTGTCGGAAGGCTTCCGTCTGTTCCTGCACGCGGGCGAGCCAGGCGTGGCCGTCCGGCGTGAGTTGCGCGGTTACGCCGTCGCGGCGGGTAAGTGCGACGCCGGCGAGGTTGTTGAGCGCGTCCAGGGTGTCGCGCGCGTCTTTTTCACGAATACCGAGGCGGGCGCAGACGGGCAACAGCGCCGGTTCGTTGGCAAGCGCGGCAAGTAGTTGCAAACCGCGCGGCTCGGCAAGTGGGATGCCGTTCATGCGGATTTCTGCCTCCGGCGCGGCAACAGGCGGCGCGCTCACCGCGTGCAGGCTGGAATGTTCGCCGTGGCGGTTCATCTGATAGACGACATCACCGAGCGCGGCGGCATCGGCGGGGTCATGGGTAATGAGCAGCAGCGGCACATCATACTCGCGCTGCAACTCGCCAACGAGCTGGCGCATTTGCGCGCGCAGGCTGGTGTCAAGCGCGGAGAAGGGTTCATCAAGCAGGAGCAATGCCGGGCGGCGGATGAGCGCGCGGGCAAGCGCTGTGCGCTGTTTCTGCCCGCCGGAGAGTTGCGCCGAGTAGGCATGCGCGATGTGGGCGATGTGCAGACGCTCCAGCCAGGCGGCGACTTCGGCGTGCGGGCGGCGTCTGCCGGGGTTGCGCCAGCCTTCGTGCAGGCCGAAGGCGATGTTCTGCGCGACGGTGAGATGCGGAAAGAGGGCGTAATCCTGAAAGAGATAGGCGACGTTGCGCCGCGCGGTAGGCAGGTTGGTCGTGCCGTCGTAGAAAGCGCGCTCGCAGATGCGGATATGCCCGCCATCGGGGCGGTACAACCCGGCGACGGCCTGCATAAACAGCGTTTTGCCGCTGCCGCTGCCGCCGATGATGACGACGCGCGCGGCATCCGTTTGCAGGCGGGCGTCAAGGCGGAAGCCGGGCAGGGATTTTTGTACGTGGATGTCGAAGCGGCTCATTTCACCCCTTCGCGCGGAATTTTGCCGCTGGCAAGGGTGCCGACGGCGAGCAATACCGCCACGCAAACGGCGGAAATGAGCAGCACCATGCCGTTGGCATCGCTATCGCGTCCGGCTTGAACCGCCTCGTAAATGGCGATGGAGAGGGTTTGCGTCTTGCCGGGGATGCTGCCGGCGAGCATCAGCGTCGCGCCGAACTCGCCAAGGGCGCGGGCGAAAGCGAGCAGCGTCCCCGCGAGAATACCGCGCCAGGCAAGCGGCAGGGTGACGCGCCAGAAAACAGCGGCGGAGGACAAGCCGAGACAACGTGCCGCCGCTTCCAGTTGCGGCTCGACCTGCTCGAACGCCGCCCGCGCCGGTTTGAAAATGAGCGGGAAGGCGACCACGGCAGCGGCGATGACCGCGCCCTGCCAGGTGAAGACAAGCTCAATGCCGATGCTGTTCAACCAGCCGCCGAGGGCGCTGCGGCGGCCAAAGAGGACGAGCAAATAAAAACCGAGCACGGTCGGCGGCATCACCATCGGCAGGGTGAGGAGGGTATCGAGCAGTTCGCGGCCGGGGAAGCGGCAGCGCGCGAGGAGAAAACCGCACAGCACGCCGAGGACGAGGCTGATGGCGACGGCGCAGACGGCAACTTTGAGAGAGAGCAAAAGCGGGGTGAGGACGGGGTGCATGGTTTGGTGTTTCTACTGGATTGCGGGTTTTGGTGGCTCAAGACCCGTCCAGTGTTGTTGCCTCCGTCCACGCCTTGCCGTAGGCGTAAACCTGCGCGTAGCCTTGCGCGCGCAGGGTGCGGGCGGTGTTTTGCGCGCGTTGGCCGCTGGCGCAGATGAGCAGCACGGGCGCGCCTGCGTCGAGGTAGGCGGCGGGAGCGGCGAGCAGTTGCGGCATGGGGATATGCTCGCTGGCAAAGGGCGGGGCGAGGGCGGCGCGTTCGGCGGCGCTGCGGATGTCGATGATGCGCCAGTGTTGCGCCAAGGCGGTGGTGAGTTCGGCGTGGATGGGGGCGGCGAGTGTTTGCGGCTGGTGGTTGCAAGCAGCGCGGCGCGGTACGCGGATGCGGGTTTGCCGCATGGTGGCGAAGTCGTATTGCAGCACTTCGCCCGCGAGCGGCGCGGCAAAGCCGGTGAGGATTTTCAGCGCTTCCAGCGCCTGCCATAGGCCGAGGGTGGCAGGCACGGGGCCGAGCACGCCGAGTGCGTCGCAGTTGCCGCCGGGGGCGATGTCTTCCGGCCAGAGGCAACGCCAGCAGGGCGCATCACGTGATGGGTGCAGGGTGAACAGTTGCCCGCCGAGCGCGGCGGCGTTGGCATAGACGACGGGCGTGGCGGTGATGAGCGCAGCGTCGTTTAGTTGGTAGGCGAAGTGGCGGCTGTCGGTGCAATCCAGCGCGAGGTCGTGCGCGCGCAAGGCGGCAAGCAGCACCTCGCCGTCAAGCGTCTGCGCGATGGCCTCGCATTGTGCGCCGTCTGCCATCCGTGCCTGGCAGTAAGCGGCGAGTGTTGTCGTTTTTTTTGCGCCGAGGTCGGCGTAGGTGTAGGGCGTTTGCCGGTGCAGGTTGCTGGCGGCGATGGTGTCGGCATCGACGATGGTGAGATGTCCCACCCCTGCGGCAGCAAGCCAGGGCGCGGCAGTTGCCGCCAGTCCGCCCGCGCCGAAGATGATGACGCGCGCGCGGGCAAGCGCTTCCTGCGCGGCGGAGGTCATGCCGGCGACTTTGAGCTGGCGGGAGAAATCGGGGGTGTGCATGGTTAGCCGCAGTGGTGGTTCAGCACCCAGGCGCGACTGCCGTCGCTGTAATACTCGTCTTTCCAGATGGGGACGGTTTCTTTGATGCGATCGATGATGTAGCGGCAGGCAGCAAAGGCATCGCCGCGGTGTCCGGCGGCAACGCCGACCCACACCGCCAGTTCGCCAATTTGCAAGGCGCCGATGCGGTGCATGCAGGCAGCGGCGTCAATGTCGAATTGTGCTTTGGCTTCGCTGATGATGCGCGTGCCTTCGCGCTCTGCCATGCCGAGATAGGCGCTGTAAATGAGGTGGGCGACGGCTTTGCCCGCGTGATGGTCGCGCACCCAGCCTTCAAAGCTGACGTAGCCGCCAGATTGTGGCTGGCAGAGGGCAAGGCGGGCGGCGGCGGTGTCGATGGGGGTTTCGGTGATGTGGAAGATCATGGTTTAGCCCCCCGATACCGGCGGGATGAAGGCGATTTCGTCGCCGTCTTGCGGCGCGTCTGTCCACTCGGCAAACATCTGGTTGCGGGCGACGCGCAGTTGGTTTTGCGCCAGGCTGAAGTGATGTTGTGCGTGCAGGGCGTTATAGAGGGCGGCAAGGTCGGCATAGTCGCCTGTGAGGCGTTCTTGCGCCGCGCCGCGTTCTTCGGCGAGTTGGGCGAAATAAAGGATGGTGAGGGTCATGGCTGTGCTCCGGTTTCGCGGTTGAAGTCGCGTTT
>CAURAS010000017.1:0-12566 GCA_963522865.1 uncultured Cardiobacterium sp. | reverse complement strand
TCTTCTGCGGCGAATCCATGTACAGCCTGCGCCCGTCGGCCTCAAAAATCGTCCTTGTCCGCCTCTGCGCCTGGCTTGCTGCGCGCGGCATTGACACCCTGGACACCCAATTCCTCACCCCGCACCTCATCAGCATGGGGGCAATCGCCATCCCGCGCCGCGACTACCTCGCCCGCCTCACCGCCAACCCGGACAAACACCGCGGCCGCTGGCAGATATAATGCCCGCCCACACCACAAATCCCCCCCCAACCGGAGAACCCACATGGCAAAAATCCTCTGCTTCTGTGCGAGCAACAGCCAAAAATCCATCAACCACGACCTGCTCGTCGCCGCCTGCGACCTCGTCGAAGGCCACGACAAAACCTACGGCGCGCTGCGCGACATCGACCTGCCGCTCTACTCGCTGGATATCGAAGCCGAAGAAGGCTACCCCGAAGAAATCCAGGACTTCTTCGCACTCATCGAAGTGCATGACGCCATCATCATCGCCAGCCCCGAACACAACGGCGCAACACCCGCCGCCCTCAAAAACCTCATCGACTGGGGCAGCCGCTACGCCAACACCCAAAACCACAAACTCCTTGCCGACAAACCCGTGCTACTGCTCTCCACCTCGCCGGGCGAAAAAGGCGGCGCGAACAACCTCGAGCTGCTTGCCCGCCTCCTGCCGTGGCAAGGCGCAAAAATCGTCGGCCAATACAGTCGCGGCAGCTACGGCCAACACTTCACGGACGGCAAAGCCGACGCCGAAACCCAAAGCGCCCTGCGCGAAGCGCTCAAACCGCTGCTGGCGCAACTCTAAAAGTAGCGAAAATGTACATCGTCTCACTGCGCTACATCCGCCCACTTGCCGACATCGAAGCACAACTTCTTGCGCACATCGCCTATCTGGAGCACTACTACGCACAGGGCATATTTCTCCTGTCCGGGCGCAAAGAACCCCGCGACGGAGGCATCATCATCCTGCGCGCGCCAGACCGGACAAGCGTTGAGCGGATTATCCAAGAAGACCCGTTCCATCAGCACCAATTGGCGGAATACAGCATTACCCAATTCCTGCCGACCAAAACAGCGGACGCGCTGGAATACCTGCGCGAAACCGTCTGAACCCAACCCCGCTCCCGCGGGGTTTTCTTTGGTCGCTATTTATACATACAGCTGAGCGCTCGAGGTGTATGTAAATGCGCGATGACAACTGCCAGTCGTAAGGGCGATCAGGACAAAGTCCGTAACCGCCCAGACAACAGAAACGGGCGGTTACGCTGCACTAACCGCCCCAACCAGAGCGATTTACATACACCTTGAGCGCTCAGCTGTATGTAAATGGACAAAGAGCAGGGCGCTTATTTCCGCCCCGGTGTCCATTGGAAACCCCAGCCGAAAGCCTTATCCATACTGCGGTGGTCGCCGAAATAGCGGTTGATGCGCTCCACGCGGATGCTGCCGTGCTCGTTGATGAGGCGGGCGATGGCGCACATGCGGTGGCGCGGGTCGCCGCCGGTGAGGCGGGTTTCGATTTGCTGCCCCTGGACGTGCAGGGTAACGATGCCGTCGGTCGCGTCCCAGTTCGCCGCCCCGTCGTAAATAAAAGTAAAGACAAGGATTTCGGCGATGTCCGCCCAATGCGAGCCGTTCACGTCTAGCCATTCGCCTTCGGCCACCGCGCCGGTGCGGTCGTCGCCGCGCAGACGGATGTAAGGCGGACGTTGCAGATCGCCGAAGCGGTTGCCAAGCGCCTGAATGCAGTCGCGGTTGCCGTTTTGCAGGCGGATGAAGGCGCCGAGGTCGAGATCCACACCCTGATTGCGCCCCAGCAGACCGCCCAACTTGCCGAGCAGGCCGGGCTTGCCCTGGTTCCAGTTGAGGTTAATGCGGATTTCACCGTAGTCCGCCTGTTTGGTGAGGCTGACGCCGGGCGTGTGCTGATCGAGGGTGATTTTTTGCAGGCTGACGCCACCACTGCTCGGTCTGGGCGCAGCGGCAGGTGCGGGGCGGAGATTGTCTGCGCCGTAACGGGCGAGTAGCGGCTGACGGCCGCCGTTATAGCCTTGGGCGATGTTGCGGAATTTCCAGACGCCGTTACGACGGTAGCATTCGCCGAGAACCAGCGCGGTCTCACTGCGCCCGGCGAGGTCGTAGGGGCAAGTGATGAGGGTTTGCCGCTCTGCCTCAACGCCCAGTTGCAGCGCGCCCAGGCGGGCAATGGGCTGACTGGCGACACAGGCGATGAGGATGCGCTCAACCGCAGCGGGCTGGCGCGCGAGGTCGATGTGATAGCTGCTGTGGTGCAGGTTGCCGCCGCGGCGAATGCTGCCGTCGGCGCTTTGCGTCTGGCTGCTATTGATGAAATCACCGCTGTCGCGCGGGCTGCCGTCGGCCGCAAGGCGCAGGGCGAGGGTTTCAATATCGGCACCACTATTGATGTGAATGGTGATATCGCTGACGTTAAGTGGCGCGTTGCCGCCGGGGACGAGAGTTTGAGGCATGGCTTTTCCTTACAGAACAATGTTGATTTCCGGCGGCGGTGGCGGCAGGTCGTTGGTCGCGCTTGGCGAACCGACGCTGACGCTGCTGCTGGCAACGGCCGCCGAAACCCATTGGAAAAATTGAGCAAAGGCGCTGGCGTCCATCGTATCGAGCGAAGCAACGGTATCGGTGAGCTGCTTCAAGTAGGAGACATCCGCCTTAGGCCCGGCGGCGCAGGCGACGATGTTGCCAAAGCCGAGGCTTTTAATCACCGGGATGGCTTCGCTGTAGGCAAGCAGATCGGTTGGCTTGCCGTCGGTGAGGATAATCAAGATGGGGCGCCAATCGCCTTTCTGCTCGCCACTCTTGACGATGCGATCGCGCTGCACCGCATGCGCGATGTGTTCGAGTGCGCCGCCGAGGAAAGTCGCACCACTTTCCGGGCAGACGATTTCCGGTAGCACCACTTGCTCCAGCGGCGTCAGCGGTAGCACGTCTTTAATCTGCGAGTCGAAAGTGGTGATGGTGAGGTACACGCTTTCCAGCGCGTAGGGGTTTTGCCGCAATGAGGCGAGCAGCGCTTGCAGCCCGGCATTGACGGCTTCGATAGGCTCGCCGCGCATGGAGCCTGAGGTGTCGATGCAGATGTAGGTGAGAAGGCGTCGGGTCATGGGGGATTCCTTTTGGGGTGAAGGTGAATTGAATAGGGGTAATTGCGGAGTAGAACTAATATCTGGTTCTTGTGGTTTGTCAAGAATAAGGGAGTCTACTGGGAGTGGACCATCATCCCAATATAAAGAGAAACAATTTAAAGAGCCAATTTCTATTGTATCAAGAGAATAGATAAATTGGGTCAAATATTCAAGGCTGGCAATATTTACTTTATTGCTAGTTGTGATAGCAATAATTTCTTTAAGTCGTAAACTTTTAATCGTATGAATTGCGGCACGATAAGCTAATGGATCGCTGACTTTACCGTTGAAAAAAAATAACAATAGTTGGCTTATAATCTCCTTTGGTTTTAAAACTAGGAATAATGACATCCTTCTTTATTGATAAAGCTATATATTCAAGCGCTGCACCCAGGAAACTTGCCCCATTCCCGGGGCAGTTAATTTCTGGCAAATTAATCTCATATAACTCGGTTAGCGGCAATATTTCCCGCACCTGCAAATCAAAGGTAATAATACTGATCCAGACTATTTCTAATGCGAAGGGATTTTGACGTAGAGAATTAAATAAACCTGCCAATCCGTCCCTGACGGCTTCAATAGGTTCGCCCCGCATAGCGTTAGAGGTGTCAATGCAGATATAGACAGGGAATCTTCTCATGGCGTTTTTAGATAGTTATAAAATGGAAGATGATAAGCAACGGCCATTAAAATGGTAATAAAGATGTGATGAAGCAAGACTTTCGACACCAGTCGTTTCAAGCGAGCAAATAATTTCAGTAAGCCGTTTGAAATTTACCAAATCCGCTTTAGAATTAGTTAAAAAAACAGCAATATTATGAAAATTTATGGATTTAATAAGAGGAATTGCCGCATCATATGCAAGCGGATCGTTTAATTTGCCATTGGTAAAAATAAAGAGGATAGGAGACCAACCTCCTTTTCGTTCCGGGCTACTACGAATGGCATTTCGCGCTACTATTTGTGCAATACGCTCCAATGCTGCACCAAACAAGCTGGCGCCACTGCCAGGGCAGGCAATTTCCGGTAGTTCGTATTTGTAAAGTATTTCAATCGGGATCAATGGCAAAACTTCCCGTACCTGCATATCAAAAGTAATGATACTAATGTACGCCATTTCTAGCATATATGGGTCGTGTAATGCGGCAGAGCGAACCATTCGCAGTGCATCATTGACCATTTTAATGGGCGCACCACGCATGGAGCCGGAGGTGTCAATGCAGAGATAGATGGGCAAACGCCTCATAAAATGCATCTGCTGAAGCAGATGAAATCCCGCTGGTGCTTCGGGTGGTGGCAATACGGGCAATTTTTCAACTGCTGGCAAATCATCCGCCCAGCGTATGTAGCGCATTATGGTTTGTGCCACCCAGATAAAGAATTTGGCGCAGCTATCTGCATTGATTTCGTCTGTCAGGACGATGGTTTCGGTCAGTCGTCGCAGGCTGGCAAAGTCTATTTTATTGCCAATGCCGCAGACGATAATGTTGTCGAATTTAAGGTCTTTTATATGTGGAATTGCCTCGCTATACGCAAGCGGGTCGCTGGGTTTGCCATCGGTAATAATGATGAGGTTCGGGCGGCCATCGCCTTTTCTTTGGCCATTCCTAGGGATGAGGTCGCGCTGCACCGCGTGGGCGACGGCTTCCAATGCGCCACCCAAAAAGGTCGCACCACTTTTGCCGCAGGTGATTTCCGGCAGCACCACTTCCATGACTGGCGTCAGCGGCAGCACGTCTTTGATTTGTGAGTCGAAGGTGGTGGTGGTGAGATGCACCATTTCCAGCGCGAAGGGGTCTTGCCGCAGCGAGGTAAGTAGCGCTTGCAGCCCAGCATTTATCGCCGTAATACGTTCGCCGTGCATGGAGCCGGATGTATCAATACAGATATAGATGGGCAGCTGTTTTCTCATGGGTGCAGTTCAAACTGGAGGAATCTTTGCGGTTTTGCCGGTATGGGTAAATATGGCTTGCCTTGGGATGTTCGTTATACATACAGCTGAGCGCTCATAGTGTATGTAAATGGCGCGTTATCCGAGACGCTATGCGTGTCGTTGGTAACTGTCTCGGCGTGTGCTTGCCAGTGGGCTACTCTCGTTGTCTACAGAAGGAACGCTTAGTCTGGTCATTTACATACACCTGAGTGCTCAATGTGTATGTAAATCTGCAAGGCCGTGCAGGTAAAAACACACCCGCGGATGCGGGTGTGTTGCGGTGAATGCCGGATTCAGGACACTTTGCCATCATCCTCCGGTTGGGGCGTTTCTGCTTCCGGAGCGGGCAGGAGATCGCCGTCCAGCGCCTGTTCGGGGTGCAGCGGCGCGACGCTTTGCCGGTAGGCGACGAGTGCGGCTTCCGGGCGGTTTTTCGCTTCCAGGATTTGTGCGTAGAGCGCGAAGGCTTCTTGCGTCTGGCTGCGTTTGACCGCTTCTTCGATAGCTACAAGCGCGATGTCCAGCTCTTTGGCCTTGTAGGCGATGAGCGCTTTGGCGTAGAGGAAGATGGCGTCGTTGGCGTGTTTGCTTTCCCACTGCTTCATGTGCTCCAGCTGGGCACGGAAGTCGGCACGGCGCAGTTGGCTGTAGGCCTGGATGTATTCGAGGTCTTGGGTCTGACGGATTTCAGCGGCCAGCAGTTTTTCGGCTTCTTCCGGGTGGTCGTTTTCGACCAGCGCGCCCGCGTATTGCAGGATCATGGCTTTGTCGCGGCGCACGTCGGCAGGCAGGCGTTTCCACGCGGCCTCTAGCGCTTCTACGCTTTCGCGCGCAGCGGTGTCATGCAGCAAACCTTTGGCGTAGGTTTTTTGCCGCGCGCTGTATTCGGCCTCTTGTAGATGCGGGCGCAGCGCGGGCAGGAGCGCCCAGGCTTTTGCCCAGTCTTGTTGTTTAGCGTAGGTTTCGTCGAGCAGCGCGGCGATTTTGCTGTTACGCGGCTCTTCTTGGTGCAGTTTTTCCAGCAGTTTGGCCGCTTGTTCGTAGGCACCGTTTTGTACGTGGATTTCGGCTTCAGCGAGGCGGGTCAGGCTGCCATGCTGGTGGCGAGCGTCCTGGCGGGCGAGCAACAGGTAGTGGTCGCGGCGTTCTTTGGCGTTCTGCCGGTCGGCGGCGATGGCGGCGTTTTCAAAGTAAATCACGGCATTTTGGCCGAGGCTTTCGGCGAGTTTGCCGCCGCGGTCGAGGTCGCGCTCGGCACGGCTGTAGTGGCCGGCGAGCAGTGCGGTCATGCCGCTTTTCAGCAGGCGATCGGCTTTGTGCTGGCGACGTACTTCGCTGTTGCGGCTTAAGATTTGCGGGCTGTGCCAGAGCCAGCAGAGGGCTTTCAGTACCCAGTAAAGGATGATGCTGGCGATGAGCGAGAGCAGCAGCCAAACGATGAGCGAGGTTTCGATGTAGTAGGTATCTGCCTTGAAGATGACGCGCAGCGGGATAAGGTTCACCGCGTAGCCGACGAGGCCGCAAAGGCAGAGGGCTGCAAGAAAGAGGATGATGCGCATGGCTTACTCCTTGGCGGCCTGTTCGAGTTTTTCGATCAGCGCGGCGATGTCCGGCGCGTTGCTGCCGCGGGTTTTTAATGCTTCCAGGGTGGCAAGCGCGGCGGCGACGTGCTGGTTGTTCGTGTCAAAGAGGCGCTCGATTTCCGCGTGCAGGCGGTCAGCGGTTGCCGCGTATGCCGTTTGGTCATGCAGTTGCAGGGCGTTGCGCGCGTAGGCGAGGTCTAAACGCAGGTTTTCTTTGAGGATAATTTGTAGTGCGTCGTTTGCCTGTATCCAGGTAAGACCGGCGTCGTCGATTTCACGCACGGTGATGGTTTTTTTGAGGATGTCTGCGCCGATGCCTTTCAGCCGTTCTTTCCAGTCGGCTGCTTTGACGGTTTCTTCGTGCGCGAGCGGGTCAACGTTTTTGTATGGCCAGGCGGGCAGGGTGGTGATGATGGCGTCGATTTGTCCCGCCGGGGTAGCGCGCTCGGCAAGTACGCCGTATTGGGTGCGCAGTTTGGTGAGTTCTTCTTGGTATTGGGCGTAGTTGCTTTGGCCGAGGTTAAAGAGGGCGAAGGTTGCGCCGGCTTGTTCGAGGTAGGCACGGGCAGCGGTGTAGTTGCCGTCGTTCGCCGCGATTTGCGCCATTTTCAGGGCGTTAATCAGCGGGAAGGGATTGATGCTGTTGTTGCTTTGCGCTAGCGCGTGTTCAATTAGCACGCGTTTTTCGTCGATTTCGCGGGCGAAGGTCTGCACTTTGTCGTCAATTTGTTGGACGGCGGCTTTGGCAGCGGCTTCGCTTTTTTCGACGGCGGCGATTTCTTTGCTGAGATCGATTTTGGTCTCACCTTGGGCGAAGGTAGCCAGCTCTTGTTTGATAAGGCTTTCGGCCTGTTCACGGCTGATGCTGTTGGCAGCGACGAGCGCGGTGATTTGATCTTCGCTCAACTGGTTGGCGGCGATGGCGGTGTTGATGGTGCTGTCGAGGTTGTTCAGCACTTGCGCCTGTTTGTTCAGCGCTTCAACGCGCAGGGTGAGGTCATCCAGCTGGCCGACAGTGGCGAAGTTTTGTAACGCGCTTTCTTGGGTCTTGGATTGCAGGGTGAAGGCGCGGTCGTAGCTGTCGGCGAATTGTTTGAGGGCATAGACGCCACCGCCTGCGCTGGCAAGGCTGACTAGCAGCGCCAGTAACGCCAGTCCGCGCCCGCTTTTTGGCGCGGCAGGCTGGTGCTCAAGCACGTCCTGCGCCTCGGTCGGGCTGATTTCGTGCTGGTTTTCGGGTTGTTTTTCTTCAGTCATGGCGTTGCTCCTGGGTTTGTGTCCACCAGCGGCAAATGGCTGCGATTTGCCGGGTTTCGTTGGCATCTTCGGCGAAGATAGTCTGTTGAAAGCCTTGTGTTTTTGCGTATTGCGCCACCCTTACACTCAGGGCTGCGATACAGGCGCGGTATTGTAGCAGCTTTGTTTTTTCTTGCGGGATTATTGCAAGTAGGTGATTGAGGGTTTGCTGGCTGGCAATGGTGATGCAGTCGGGCAGGGGCAGGGCGTCTGGCCAGCGCGCCGTCGGGTTGTAGCGCGTGTAGGGATAGAGGGTGTGTACTGTGTTGTTTTTGCTGAGCGTTTCTGCGAGTTGCTGGCGGCCACCGGGGGCGGCGATCAGGGCGATGCGCGCGCCGCGCGGTTGCCAATGGGCAAGCAGTGCCTCGCTGTTATACGGCGCGGGCGCGATGATGGCAGGCGGGGAAGGCAGGGCAGCAGCAGTCGTCTCGCCAATGGCGACTGTCTGCTGACCGCGCAGCGAATATTGTTCTATGAGATGGCGAACAGCGGCGGCGCTGGTGAAGACGAGGGTATCGCTGCCATCAAGTATGGCGCGGTCGGCGACCATGAGTGCTTGCGCGCGGGTTGCCATTAGCGGCAGGTGCAAGGCGGTGCCGCCCAAGGCAGCGATGCGATCGCGGAAGGCAGGGTAGTGCGTGGCGTTGCGGGTGTAGAGGAGTGTGCAGCCGGTGAGTTCGTTCATGCGTCGGTAGAGATGATTTACATACACCTGAGCGCTCATGGTGTATGTATAACGGGCCCATTTGTATTCTATACAACAAGAACAACGTCCTCAGAAGGTGAGGTTGTATGGAATGCGCCACAAACGCAAACGCTGCGTGCCCCATAGGGATGCACGCAGCGTTGCGGGTGTTTTTGGCGGGTTGCTTAGCGGCGGTAGTAGCCGTTGTTGTAACCGCCATTGTTGTAAGTCGGCTGTTGTTGCGGGTAACCGTAGCCGCTGTTGTAGGCCGGTTGTTGCGGTTGGGCGTAGCCACCGTTGTTGTAGCCGGTGCCGTCCGGGGTGCGCACCTGGCTGCCGATGAGGCCACCGATGGCAGCGCCGGTCAGGGTCGCCTCTGTGTCTTTGCCCCAGAGGTTACCGGCGGCGGCGCCAACGGCAGCGCCAATGGCGGCGTTACGGGCGGTGGTCATGCCGGATTGGTTCGGCGGGGTGACGGCGCTGCACGCGGCAAGTCCGGCAATCATGCAGGCAACCAGCGAGGTTTTGATGAGGGGGTTTTTCATGGTTAGGTCTCCAGTTTGTTTGGGTTGGGCAAAAGAGTAGTGCAATTTTGCAACGGGCGTTGTGTCAATTCTGCAACTTTTCTTTTGCCTGCTGTATCCGGGCTTTAACCTGCGCGGGAGCGGTGCCGCCGAAGTGGTCGCGCGCGTTCACCGAGCCTTCGAGGGTGAGGTATGGGTAAACGTCTTCGCCGATGGCGGGCGAGAGGGCTTTCAGGTCGGCAAGCGGCAGCGCGTCCAGGGTGCAATTGCGTTCGATGGCGAGATGTACGGCGCGGCCGACGATTTCGTGCGCATCGCGGAATGGCACGCCCCGGCGCACGAGGTAGTCGGCGAGGTCGGTCGCGGTGGAGTAACCCGCCCCGGCGGCGCGGTACATCGCCTCGCGGTTCGCTTCGATCGCCGGAATCATGTCGGCGAAGGCGCGCAGGCAGGCAAGCACGGTGTCGATGGTGTCAAACAGCGGTTCTTTGTCTTCCTGGTTGTCTTTGTTGTAGGCGAGCGGCTGGCTTTTCATCAGGGTGAGCAGGGCGACGAGGTGGCCGTACACGCGCCCGGTTTTGCCGCGCACCAGTTCGGGGACGTCCGGGTTTTTTTTCTGCGGCATGATGGACGAGCCGGTGCAGAAGCGGTCGGGCAGGTCGATGAAGCGGTAGGCGGCGCTGTTCCAGATGATGAGTTCTTCGGCGATGCGCGAGAGGTGCATCATCAGGGTCGCGGCGGCGGCACAGCTTTCAATGGCAAAGTCGCGGTCGGAAACGGCATCAAGCGAGTTGGCGCAAGGCGTGGCGAATCCCAGCGCGGCGGCGGTCATGTGGCGGTCGATGGGGTAGGTGGTGCCCGCCAAAGCGGCCGCGCCGAGCGGTGACTGGTTGAGGCGTTCGCGGCAGTCACGGAAGCGTCCGGCGTCGCGCGCGAGCATTTCGTACCACGCCATCAGGTGATGGCCGAAGGTGACGGGTTGCGCGACTTGCAAATGGGTGAAGCCGGGCATGATGGTCTCCGCCTCGCCTTCGGCCAGGGTGACGATGGCCGTTTGCAGGCGGTGGATTTCACCGAGGATGCGCTCAATGGCAGCGCGGGTGTAGAGGCGGATGTCGGTTGCGACCTGGTCGTTGCGCGAGCGCCCGGTGTGCAGGCGCTTGCCGGCGTCGCCGATGCGGTCGGTCAGGCGCTTTTCGATGTTCATGTGAACGTCTTCCAGCGCCGTATCCCATTCGAATTCGCCGCGCGCGATTTCCTCGGCGATGGCATCCAGCCCGCGCGCGATGGCATCGCCGTCGGCTTCGCTCAACACGCCCTGTTTGACCAACATCGCCGCGTGCGCGCGCGAGCCGGCGATGTCCTCCTGCGCGAGGCGCTGGTCGAAGCCGACCGAGGCGGTAAATTCGGCGACGAAGGCGTCGGTGGATTCCTGGAAGCGACCGCCCCAGGCGCTGTTGGTTTTTGCTTTGTGCATACAGTAAACTCCGCGAAATTTCCGCGCATTCTACAACCGCATGACCGCAAACATCCGCGAAATCCGCATTGCCACCCGCGAAAGCCAGCTCGCCCTCTGGCAGGCCGAACACGTCGCCGCCCGCCTGCGTGCGCACTACCCGCATATCCCCGTCCGCCTCGTGCCGATGACTACCCGGGGCGACCAAATCCTCGACGCACCGCTCGCCCGCATCGGCGGCAAAGGCCTCTTTATTAAAGAACTGGAACAGGCGATGACGCGCAATGATGCTGACATCGCCGTCCATTCCATGAAAGACGTCGGCGTGCATCTGCCAGACGGCTTCCGCATCGCCGCCATCCTGCCACGCGAAAACCCGCACGACGCCTTCGTCAGCAACTATTACGCCAGCCTCGCCGAACTACCGCAAGGCGCGCGCGTCGGCACCTGTAGCCTGCGCCGCCGCATGCAACTTGCCCGCCTGCGCCCCGACCTGCAACTGCTTGACCTGCGCGGCAACGTGCAAACCCGCCTGGCAAAACTCGACCGCGGCGATTTTGACGCCATCATCCTCGCCTGCGCCGGCCTCATCCGCCTTGGCCTGCACGAACGCATCCGCGCCGAACTGCCGCCAGAACAATCACTGCCCGCCATTGGCCAGGGGGCGATTGGCATCGAATGCCACGAAGCCAGCGCTGTTTACCCGCTGCTCGCCGCGCTGAACGACGCCGACACCGCGCTGTGCGTGCATACCGAGCGCATCATCAACAGCCACCTCGAAGGCTCGTGCCAAGTACCGCTCGCCGCGCATGCTACCCTGCACGGCGAACGCATCCACCTCGCCGCGCGCATTGGCATGCCGGACGGCAGCCGCTACCTCGCCGCTGAAGACGATGCCCTGCGCAAAGACGCCAGCGCCTTGGGCGAGCGCATCGCCACCCGCCTCATTGACAGCGGCGCGCGCGGCATCCTGCAAGCGTTGGCGCAGGAATAGATGCCTGTTCCAAACCGCGTCCGTTTACATACACCTCGAGCGCTCAGGTGTATGTAAATGGGTAATCAGCGGGTTGCCGCCCCACCCCGGTCTTTTCTCGTTCTGCGGACGGGCGCTGCGTGCTTCATGGGAGAGTGTGCATCAGAAACACCGAGCGTACCGCGCGTAACCCCTCCCCTACGGAGAGAGAACAGTGCGGTGATTTACATACACCTCGAGCGCTCAGATGTATGTAAATGGGTAATCAGCGGGTTGCCGTCCCACCCCAGTTCTTTTCTCTCTCCGCGGACGGGCGCTGCGAGTCTCATGGGGGAGCGTGCGTCAGAAACATCGGGCGCCCCGCGCGTAACCCCACCCCAACCCTACGGAGAGAGAACAGTGCGGTAATTTACATACACATCGAGCGCTCAGGTGTATGTAAATGCGGATAGCAGCCACAAAAAATCCCGCTATTGCGGGCTTTCTTCGGGAAATCAGCGGTTATTCGATGCCCACCAGCCGTTTGCCTTCGGGGTAGCGGACGTCGTAGCTGTTTTCGATGCGCAGGGTGTCGCCCGCGTTCAGGGTTTTGTCCCAGAGGACGATGCCGCGCACGTTTTCGACGTTTTCCTGGTCGGGTTTGGGGCTGAATTTGGGTTCAACGGTAACGTCGGTTTGCGTCGCCAGCGGCAGGCGCGCGTAGAGACGCACGTTGCGCGCGCTTTTGCCGAGGTTGTGCAGGCTGACGGTTTGCCGTTTTTCCATGCGGTCTTTCAGGATGAGGCCGTTGCCGATGTTGTAGCCCGGCGGGATGCTGTATTGGACTTCGATGTGCGGGTCTTCGCCGAAACTCATGATTTGTCGGCTGCTTTCGCGCATGATGCGGTCCAGCCGCAGTTGGCCGATGCGGTTGCCGTCGCGGAAGAAGTTGGTGTGGCCGGGGTAGTAGGCGTAGC
>CAURAS010000016.1:0-12615 GCA_963522865.1 uncultured Cardiobacterium sp. | reverse complement strand
CAAAGCGGTGGTAGGGCGAGTAGTTTTGCAGGTATGCCCATTCTTCGGGTTTGTCCGGGTCGCCGTATTCGGCCATCCACGAGGCGCCAGCGAGCAGTTTGTGGTAGCGCTGCATATCAAGCAGCGGCACTTGCACCACGATGGCGCCGAAGAGTTCCGGATATTGGGTGAGCATGTTGCCCATCAGCAGGCCACCGTTGCTGCCGCCCTGGATGCCGAGGTGCTTGGCGTCGGCGATGCCGCGTGCCGCCAAATCGCGCGCGACGGCGGCGAAGTCTTCGTAGGCTTTGTGGCGTTTTTCTTTGAGCGCGGCTTGGTGCCAGCGCGGGCCGTATTCGCCGCCGCCGCGGATGTTGGCAACGACGTATATGCCGCTGCGGCCGCTCGCGGTTTTGCGCGTCAGCCAGGTTTTGCCGATGCCGCCGCTGTAGCCGGGGGTGAGCGAGATTTCAAAGCCGCCGTAGCCGTAGAGCAGGGTCGGGTTTTTGCCGTCGGTTTTCAGGTCTTTGGGGCGGACGAGGATGTAGGGGATTTGGGTGCCGTCGTCGCTTTTGGCGAAGTGCTGTTCGACGGTGAGGCCGCTCGCGTCGAAGAAGGCGGGCAGGGTTTTCAGGGTTTCGGCAGGTTTGCCGACTTCGCCGAGGGCAAGGGTGGTCGGCTGGGTGTAGCCGGAGACGGTCAGCCAGATTTGGTCGTTTTCGTCCGGGTCAACGGCGCTGGCGCTGGCGGTGCCGATTTCCGGAACGCCCGCAAGTTCGCTTTTTGCCCAGTTGTTCGCCGGGTCATAGACGGTGAGGCGCGCTTTGACGTCTTCGAGGGTTTCCAGGATGAGGTAGTTTTTCGTCCAGCTGCTGCCGGCGAATGAGGTGTGTTCGTCCGGGGTGAAGATGGCGGTGAGTTCGCGTTTGCCCGCCATCCAGTCGGCGTAGTTGGCGACGAGGTAGCTGCCGGAGGGGTAGGTTTTGTCGCCGACCGTCCAGTCTTCGCGCGGGGTGACGATGAGCCAGTCGCGCACTACGCCTTTTTCGGCGGTATCGGGGACGTCGATTTTGACGAGTTTGCCGTCTTCCAGGCGCTGGTAGAGTTCGTTGGTGTAGAAGTCGATGGTGCGCGAGACGAAGTCGCGTTCGTAGCCGGGGGTGTCGTCGTGTACGGCGCCGACGATCATGTCTTCGGCTTTGCCTTGGTAGACGATTTCGGCCTGGTCGAGCGGGGTACCGCGCGTCCACAGGCGGGCTTCGCGCGGGTAGCCGGAGCTGGTCATGCTGCCCTCGCCGAAGTCGGTCTGGATGTAGACGTGGTCTTTGTCTATCCAGCTCATCGAGCCTTTGGCTTCGGGGCGGTAGAAGCCGTCTTTGACGAATTCGCGTTTTTCCAGGTCGTATTCGCGGGTTTCGTCGGCGTCCGAGCCGCCGTTGGAGAGGCTGATGAGGCAATGGCGGTAGTCAGGGCGCAGGCATTGCGCGCCGTGCCAGACCCAGGTGGCGTTTTCCGCTTTGTTGAGCGCGTCGAGGTCGAGGATGACGTCCCACTTGGGTTCTGCCTTGCGGTATTCGTCCAAGGTGGTGCGTCGCCAGAGGCCGCGCGGGTTTTTGTCGTCCTGCCAGTAGTTGTAGTAGTAGTCGCCGCGCTTGCCGACGTAGGGGATTTTTTCCTGGGAATCGAGGACGGCGAGGATGTCGGCCTCGGTTTGTTTGAATGCGGGGCTGGTGGTCAGTGCTTTTTCGGCGACGGCGTTTTGTTCGCGGACCCATTGCAGGGCGCGTTCGCCGTCGATGTCTTCGAGCCAGAGGTTGGGGTCTTGGGTGTCTGCCATGGCGGTGCTCGCTTGGATGAGGAGGAGGGTGAGGGTTAGTTTTTTCATGTGTTTTGATGGTTGAAGCCCCCGTTTCCGGGGGCTTGTGGGTTATTGTTGTTTCCAACGGGTTTGTGAGTCGCGGATGACTTGTTTGGCTTCGCTGATGTCGCCCCAGTGATCGACTTTGGTCGAGCCGGGTTTTTTCAGCGCTTTGTAGTTGTTGAAGTGGAATTCGATTTGTTTGATGAGCTGCGCCGGTAGGTCGGCCAGCGTTTTGATGGCGTCGCCGGTTTGGCGGTCGTCGGCGGGAACGCAGACGATTTTGTCATCGACTTCGCCGTCATCGACGAATTTCATCACGCCAATGACGCGCGCTTGCAGGTACACGCCGGTCGGCAGCGGGGTGTCGGTGATGATGAGGGCGTCCAGCTCGTCGCCGTCTTCGTCCAGCGTTTGCGGGATGAAGCCGTAGTTGGTGGGTTTCGCGAAAATCAGCGGCTCAACGCGGTCGAGCATCAGGGCGCCGACTTTGCGTTTCCACTCGATTTTGTGGTTAGAGCCTGCCGGGATTTCGACAACGACGTTGATGATGCCGCCGTCCACGTCGCCAGCGTCGAGGATTTGGTTGAAGTCTGCCATGGGTTTTTCCTGTGTTGTGAAGGGGAGGGGATTATATCGCTATCCCATTTGTATTCCATAAAACCGGGCCTGCTTCCTTGTAGGACGGTTTGCTATTTATAGCGATACTCATAAAGTCTCATACCAGGCGCGCCGCGGTACGAGGCTTTAGGAGTATCGCTATACATACACATCGAGCGCTCAGGTGTATGTATATTTCTGGTGTGGTACAAGCAAAGAAATACCGGCATGACGCCGGTATTTTTTCTTGCCCCTACCGCTTATTTAAAACCGTCGCGCAGTTCGACGGTGCGGTTGAAGACGGGTTTGTCCGCGCTGCTGTCGGGATCGACGGCGTAGTAGCCGAGGCGCTCGAACTGGTACACGGTGCCGGGTTCTGCCGGGGCAGCCGGTTCGGTTTTGGCGCCCTGGATGATGGTGAGCGACTGCGGGTTGATGGTGTCGAGGAAGTTTTCTGCTTCCATCGGGTTTGCCTGGCTGAAGAGACGGTCGTAGTTGCGGATTTCGCAGTCAAGCGCGTGTTTGGCGCTGACCCAGTGGATGACGCCGTTGGCCTTGTAGCCTTCGGGGTTTTTGCCGAGGGTATTCGGGTCGTGGTGACAGCGCAGTTCGGTGATGTTGCCGGCCGCGTCTTTGATGATTTCGTCGCAGGTGATGACGTAGCTGCCGCGCAGGCGCACCGCCTGGCCGGGGGCGAGGCGTTTCCATTTTTTCGGCGGCGCTTCGCTGATGTCGTCGCGTTCGATGTAAAGGGTGTTGCTGAAGGGGACGCGGCGGCTGCCCTGGCTGTCGTCTTGCGGGTGGTTGGCGAGGTCGTAGTGTTCTTCGTGGTCGTCCGGCAGGCTGGTGATGGTGACTTTGAGCGGTTGGACGACGGTCATGCGGCGCGCGGCGTGTTCGTTCAGGTAGTCGCGGATGGTGCTTTCAAAGTATTCGATGGCGATGGTGCCGTCGGCTTTGCTGATGCCGATTTTGCGGCAGAATTCGCGCAGCGCGCCCGCCGGGATGCCGCGGCGGCGCATGCCCGCGATGGTCGGCATGCGCGGGTCGTCCCAGCCGTTGACGTGTTTTTCGTTGACGAGCTGGATGAGGCGGCGTTTGGAGAGGACGGTGTATTCGAGCGAGAGGCGGGCGAATTCGATTTGCTGCGGGTGGCAGGGGGTGGCGAGGACGTCCAGCACCCAGTCGTAGAGCGGGCGGTGGTCTTCAAATTCGAGGGTGCAGAGTGAGTGGGTGATGTTTTCCAGCATGTCCGACAGGCAGTGGGTGTAGTCGTACATGGGATAGACTTTCCACGAGTCGCCGGCGTGGAAGTGCGCGGCGTGGCGGATGCGGTAGATGACCGGGTCGCGCAGGTTGATGTTGGGCGAGGCCATGTCGATTTTGGCGCGCAGGACGTGGCTGCCGTCGGGGTGTTTGCCATCAACCATTTCTTGGAAGAGCGCGCGGTTCTCAGCGATGCTGCGCTCGCGGTAGGGGCTGTTTTTGCCGGGTTCGGTCAAGGTACCGCGGTTCACGCGGATGTCTTCGGCACTTTGGCTGTCCACATAGGCAAGGCCTTTGTCGATGAGTTGCCAGGCGTAGTCGAGCAGTTGCGGGAAGTAGTCGCTGGCATGGTTGAGGTGTTTCCAGTCAAAGCCAAGCCAGTGCACGTCGCGCTTGATGCTCGCCATGTATTCTTCGTTTTCTTTTTCGGGGTTGGTGTCGTCGAAGCGCAGGTTGCAGTAGCCGCCGAAGCGCTCGGCCATGTCGAAATTGAGGCAGATGGATTTGACGTGGCCGAGGTGCAGGTAGCCGTTCGGTTCGGGCGGGAAGCGGGTGATGACGTTGCCGCCGTTTTTGCCGTTTTTCAGGTCTTCTTCGATGATGTTTTTGATGAAGTTGGCTGCTTCCGGGGTCTGGCTCATGTAGGGTCCTCGTGTGTTGTTGTTTTGGCTTTGTCGTGCGCCGGTGTAGAATGCGGCATTTTAGCAGATAGCGGAGCAGCTATGCGTTTGCATGGGAGTTTTTGCGTTTTGGCATGCCTGGTTTTGGTGGCGTGTTCGTCTTCACATTCGGGTTATAAGAAACACCGTCATCATCCGGTCAGTGCCGATATGAGTCAGGACCCTTGGGACAATTTGGCGCCGCGCGATCCGCGTTACCAAAATGAACCGCAACCAGCGGTTTCTTCGATGGAAAATGCCTGCGTCTTGCTGTCACAGCGGCCGCACTGGGCGGAAGCGCTGGACGCGACGCGCATCCGCTGGCATATCGAGCCGTGGCAGGTGCTGGCGTTCATGCATCAGGAGTCGCGTTTTAACCCGACGGCGATGAGCACTTCGCAGGCCTATGGTTACGCGCAGGTGAAGCAACCGACGTGGGAGTGGTACCAGATGAAACGTGGGCGGCAGAACGTCTCGCGCGAGCGCTTCGATGACGCGGTGGATTTCATCGGCTGGTACGCCAACCAGAACGTTATCCGCAACGGCGTTGATTTGAATGACGTGAGAAACCAGTACCTTGCTTATCACGAAGGGCTGGGCGGTTTTGAGAACCGCAGCTTCTTGGCAAAACCGTGGCTGATGACGATTAGCGACAAGGTCGCTGACCGCGCAGCACTCTATCAGGCGCAGTTGCGCGACTGCCCGGTCGGCTGGTCGTATTAAATGATGATTCCGCCGGAAAAAAATACTTTTTTGAACCTGCTGCAATCGCGGCAGGTTTTTGCGTATCCGACGGAAGCGGTTTATGGCTTGGGCGGCGATCCGCGGGTGCCGGAGGTGTTCGCCGAAATTTTGCGGCTGAAAGGCGCGCGTGTGCCGGGGCAGGGAATGCTGCTGGTCGCTGCCGACTGGGCGCAATGCGCGGACTGGATCGCGGATTTGGACGATGCCCTCGTCGCCCGGCTGCAAACGCTCGCAGCAGAACGCGCCACCACCTTCATCCTCCCCGCCACGGATGCCGTACCCGAATGGCTGCGCGACGCCGCCACCGGGCGCATCGCCATCCGCGTCTCGACGCATCCGCTGGTGCGCCAGCTATGCACATGGGCGGGCGTCCCGCTGATTTCCACCTCTGCCAATCCCAGCGGAGCGCCACCGGCGCGCACTGCGGCAGAAGTACAACACTACTTCCCCGCCGTGCCGGTGATTGCGGGAACAACGGGCGGCGAAGCGCGACCGAGCCGCCTCTGGGACGTGGCAAACGCCACAGCATTACGAGACTAAGGAGTGCAACATGAAACTGGCAATACTCGGCGGCGGCCAACTCGGCAAAATGTTCCTGCAAGAAGCGGCGGACTACCCCATGCCCGTCGCCGTCCTTGACCCCGACCCGCGCGCGCCCTGCGCCGCGCTCACCGGACTGTTCAAAACGGGCGACTACCGCGACAAACAAACCGTGCTCGATTTCGCCAAAGACGCCGATGCCGTTGGCATCGAAATCGAACACGTCTCGGTCGAAGCGCTGGAAGCGCTGGAAGAAGCGGGCAAGCGCGTCATCCCCGCGCCGCGCGTGCTGCGCCTCATCCAGGACAAAGGCCTGCAAAAACAATTCTATGCCGACCACAACCTGCCGACCGCACCGTTCTACCTCGCCGCAGGACTTGCCGACATCGACCCCGAACGCATCCCGCTGCCCTTCGTGCAGAAAACACGCACCGGCGGTTACGACGGCAAAGGCGTACAAGTCATCGTCAGCGAAGAAGACCTGCACAAACTGTGGGACGTCCCCTCCGTCATCGAAGCGCTTTGCCCTATCGCCCACGAAATCGCGGTCATCGTCGCCGCTGATGGCGACGGCGGCACCGTTGCCTACCCCGTCGTCGAAATGGTCTTCGACAACGTGCTGAACCTCGTCGATTACGTGCAAATGCCGTCCTTCCTCAGCGCCAAAGTGCGCGACAAAGCACAACAACTGGCGCTACAACTCGTGCAGGCCTTCGCCGCGCCCGGCCTCTACGCGGTGGAAATGTTCGTCACCAAAGACGGCGACATCTGGATCAACGAAACCGCGCCGCGCGTCCACAACAGCGGCCACCTCACCATCGAAGCCTGCGCCAACTCACAATTTGAACAAATGTGGCGCCTGCTCGCCGGCATGCCGCTCGGCTCCGTCCAACAATATCGCCCGGCAGCGATGATCAACCTCATCGGCGCCTACGGCCACAGCGGCCCGGCGCTGCTCGAAGGACTGGATGCCGTCCTCGCCCTAGACGAAACCTACATCCACTGGTACGGCAAAGCCGAAACCCGCCCGGGACGCAAAATGGGGCACATCACCGTCCTTGCCGACCACGAACCGGCGCTGAAAGCCAAAATCGAACAAATCCGCAAAGCGGTACGGGTGGTGAGCCGCTAACCGAACAGCCCAAACCGTTTACATACACCATGAGCGCTCAGGTGTATGTAAATCACCAAACAGCTCCCTCCCTCGCAGAACGCACTAAGAGGTTGTTGACAATTTGAATCTCCCTCCCCTGCAGGGCGAAGCCCACAACGGGGGAGGGTTGGGGAGGGGGGTAGCGTCGGCGAACATACCGCCGAACTGCAAACTACAACCAAACAGCCTCTCCCCCACACAAAATGCGTTCGCATTTTTCATGGGAACCTTGGGAGGGGGCAGCAAACTAGCCGCGAAGTGACGCTGCCCGATAAATCCAACCGTCATTTACCGTTTACATACACCTGAGCGCTCGACGTGTATGTAAATCACCGAACAGCTCCCTCCCTCGCAGGAGGGACATTTTGAACAAACACCAGGTTGTCTTTTCTATGCCACGATACATACACCACGAGCACTCAAGCGTATGTTGACCCGCGCACAACTCGCTGCATATAAGCTTGAGACACCAGCGACCGCAGACGCTATTGCCGCAGCCGAACAAGCCGCGCCCATTCCCTTTCCTGCGGCATACAAAAACCTGCTTAGTATCAGCAACGGCTTATACAGCGACGGTTGCCTCGCTCTTCATCCCATAGAAGCTCTCATGCAGCGCAACCACGATTACGAAGTTCATACCTACCTGCCAGACTACTACATGATTGGCGACGACTGCGGCGGGCAGGCGATTCTCATAGATCGCCATGGCATCATCTACGAAGTCGGCATGGGAGTGATGGATGCGGCCTATCTCGAAAAATCAGCCGACACACTTGACGCATTGCTCATTGACCATGCAGGCAAAACCCTCAACGAACGCACCAACGACTAACCGCATAATCATAAGGAACCCCATGCACAAAATCGGCATCATCATGGGTAGCGACAGCGACCTGCGCATCATGCGCGACGCTGCGCAAACCTGCGCCCAATTCCACATCCCGCACGAAGTCACCATCGTCTCCGCGCACCGCACCCCGGAGCGCCTGCTGGACTACGGCAAAACCGCTGCCGCGCGCGGCTTGCGCGTCATCATCGCCGGTGCGGGCGGTGCCGCCCACCTGCCGGGGATGATAGCTGCCGTCACCCCGCTGCCGGTCATCGGCGTCCCCATCCACTCCAGCAACTCCATTGACGGCTGGGACAGCGTCCTCTCCATCCTGCAAATGCCCGCGGGCGTGCCGGTCGCCACCGTCGCCCTTGATGGCGCCAAAAACGCCGCCCTGCTCGCCCTGCGCATTCTCGGCGCCAGCGACGAAACCCTGCGCAACCGCCTCGCTGCCTACCAGGACGAAATGAGGCAAAGCGTACTCGACAAAGCCGACGCGCTGAAAAACGAATACCCCTGCGACTACCGCTGAAGCGCCCCGCGCCTCATTTACATACACCTCGAGCGCTCAGGTGTATGTAAAAACCACCGATCTACCCCCTTCCTCGCAGGGCGAGGTCCGCAACGGGCGGGTTCCCAAGAAACATGCGTTCGTATTTTGCCTGGGGCCTGGGGGAGGGGAGCGCGTAGGGGGGAGGCGCGAGAAACCGGCAACTGCCCGTGAAAACTCAAGCGGACGGTTACGGGCTTCGCCCTAACCGCCCGTACGGAAATGTCGATGCAACAGCGAGGCCTGCAGGCTAACCCCACCCCTCCCCACGAAAGAGGGAGCGGTTTGCGGGCTTTGGTTTCTGGTTTTCTGTTTTACATACACCTGAGCGCTCGAGGTGTATGTAAATCAGCCCGCCATAGAATGCGCCAGCAAGGGCGATAGCAACATCAACATGCCGGCAACGCCCGCGCAATCTGGCTGCCCACCGGAGTGAGCAGGTAATCGCAGCGCTGCATGAAGGGCAGGTCGCTTGCGCTGTCGCCCATGCCGATGCTGAGAATAGCGCCGTATTGCGCGCGGTAGTGGTCTTGTAAATGGGCGACGGCGTGTGCCTTATCCAGCCAAACGGGCAGGATAGCGAGGTTGTTGCCGTTGCACAGCAGGCGGTAAGCGTCGCCAAGCTGCGGGCGCAGGCGGGTGGCTGCACGGTCAAGCGCGGCCAGGTCTCCGCTGGGGCTTTTCACCAGGAGGTAGAAGGGAATGTCGTGGTCGGTGATGAGGCGGGTGTTGAGGCTGTCATCGCCAACGCGGGCGGCAAACATGGCGAGGTCGGCGTGGCTGCTGGCGGCGAGGTCGCGGCTGCGCGCGAGCCAGTCGCGGTCGGGGATGCCGTCGGGGTTCAGAATGATGCCGCCGTGGTCGATGATGGCATGCTGTGTGAAGGAAAGGCGGACACGGCGGTAGGCGTCATGGTTGCGCGCAGTGGTCGGGATAACAAGGGCGTGTGCCTGCCAGTGTGCGAGCAGGGTTTGTTGCGCAGGCGAGGCGTAGGAGATGGGGCTGCCGTCGCGCAGGTAAGCGGCGGGAAGATGCGTAGCGCCGGGCGGCGCTTTGCGCGCGCTGGTGAACAGCGTGTCGTCGAGGTCGGCAAAGAGGAGGATTTTCATGTGAGCTGGATGAGTTTTGCGCTCAATGCTGCTGCGCTTTCTCGCAGGGCGGTGTTGGCCGGATGTTCGTGGCAGATGTGAATGTGATCGTAGCGGTGGTCGGGCGGGACGTTGTAGAGGTAGTAAGGCACGCCGGCGTCGTAGGGGTCGGCGAAGCGGCGTTTGTGGCTGATGGCGCCCCACACCAGCGCCGGTGAGCGGGTGCTGGATTGTAGGTAAATGTCTGCGCCGCAGCGTTGCGCCAGTTCGCGCGCATAGACGGCGGGCGGGTGGAGGTATTCGCCGCTGCCGAGGACGAGGACGCGCTCGCCCGCTTTGATGGCGGAGTCGGCAAAGCACGCTTCTGACAGTTGCAATGCGTGGCGAATGCCGAGGCGACCGTGGCCGCTGTCGGCAATGGCGATGGCGCGCTCGCGTACTGGCGGCGTAAGGGGCGCTTTGCCGCTAGCGCGGTAGTGCCATTGGCCGCGCAACAGGCTGTGGCAGGGTGGCGCGGCGCTGGTGGGCGGGCTGAAGTCGGTGAGGCAAAGCCAATGCGTTTCTTGTAACGCGGGCAGATGCGGCGTGAGCGCGGCGGCAAGCGCGCGGAAAGTGTTGCCGGTGGAAAGTTCGTCGTCAATCAGCACCAGGCTGCGCGCCGCGCTAAACCGGCGGCGGTTTTCCGCATCTATCGGCAGGTGCAACCATTGTTGTGCGGCATGGCTGTGGCTTTCTTCAAACGGCAACACTGCCGCGCCGGCGACGCGCAGGCGGCTGGTGTGCAGGTAAAGCGCTTCCTGATGCGGATGCTGCGCTAGCCATGCCTCGAAAACGCCTTGCGCTAAGGCGGTCGCCGTCTCCGCCATGCCGATGAACAGCACTGGCGCGGGAAGCGCTGCGGGCAGTTTGGCGGCGAGCATTTGGTGAATGCGCGCCAGGGTCGTGGTCGTAACCGGCCAGTGTTTGCCCAACACTTTGCTCACAAAGAGGAAAGCGCGGCGCGGATTGGCACGCGCACCGAGGGCAAAAAGTTCATCAGGCGGCAGGTCGGCGCGGTCAATACTGAGCGTCAGCTGTCCGCCGGGCAGGATATGGGTGCGTTTCATGGTGCTAAATCAGGTGGTTGCAGTAGCCGCATTATAGCGGTCCCGTTGGTATTCCATACAACACCCCGCAGATGAAAGCCCTTTACTTTTAGACGAGGTTGTAGGGAATACAAATGGGGTCGCTATACATACCGCCACCGGGGCAAAGCTGCTACAATCGCCCCGCTTTTCGCACTTGTAAATCATCCTGAAATCAAAGGAGTACTTATGGCAGTCAATCTGCAAAAAGGCCAGAAAATCTCTCTGGAAAAAGAAGCGGGCGGCGCACTTTCTAGCGTCGTCATGGGTCTTGGCTGGGACGTCGCTAAGAAAAAAGGGCTGTTCGGCTTTGGCCGCAATCAGGAAATTGACCTCGATGCCTCCTGCTTCATGTTCGATGACAATAATCATCCGGTTGACCTCGTCTATTTCGGCCATCTGCGCAGCAACGACGGCTCTATCCAGCATAGCGGCGACAACCGCACCGGCGCGGGCGACGGCGACGACGAACAAATCGCGGTCAATCTGGCGCGGGTGCCGGCGAACATCAAATCGCTGGTTTTCACTGTCAATAACTACACCGGCCAGGACTTCAGCCAGGTCGAAAACGCCTACTGCCGTCTCGTTGACGGGCAAAGCGGTAAAGAAATCGCGCGCTACGACCTCTCCGCCCAGGGCAGTCACAACGCGCAAATCATGGCAAAACTCTACCGCCACAACGGCGAATGGAAAATGCACGCCATTGGCGAAAACGGCCGTGGCGAAACGCCCGACCTCCTGTTGCCGCTGATCCAGCCGCACCTCTAAACCCTCACAAATATCGGCAGCCCGCGCGGGCTGCGTTTCACATATCAATAACATTAGGACAATCCCAAGCGACGTCTCCCCCTTTACCACCACGTCGATACCTCCGGCTCCATGCACGGTGAAGCCATCGAATCCGTGCGTAACGGCCTGCAAGTGCTGGTCTCCGCCCTGCGCCAAGACCCCTACGCACTCGAAACCGCCTACCTCTCCGTCATTACCTTCGACAACCGCGCGCAGCAAATCACCCCGCTCACCGAACTGATGAGCTTCCAAATCCCCGAACTGCGCGTAAACGGCATGACCGCGATGGGCGAAGCACTCAGCCTGCTCGCCGACTGCATCCAGCGCGAAGTGGTCAAAGGCAGCGCCGAACAAAAAGGCGACTGGAAGCCGATCGTCTTCCTCCTCACCGACGGCGCGCCGACCGACGACCTTGATCGCGGTATCAACGCCATCCGCCAAGTCAAAACCGGCACCTTCGTCGCCTGTGCGGCCGGCCCCGGCGCAGACACCGGCACCCTGAAAAAAATCACCGAAGCCGTCATCTCGCTGGATACCGCCGACTCCAACTCCATCAAAGCCTTCTTCCAGTGGGTTTCCTCCTCCATCTCCGTCTCCAGCCAAAAAATCGAAAACGGCAAAGAAGTCAGCGGACTGGACGAACTGCCTCCACCCCCGCCTGAACTCAACATCGTGCTGTAAACATGGCTATCACCCTGCAAAAAGGCCAAGGTGTCAGCCTGCGCAAAGACTCTGGCTATGACCTCTCGCGCCTCACCGTTGGCCTCGGCTGGGACATCGCGCCCAGCACGCCCGCCTACGATTTGGATGCCGTTGCCTTCCTCCTGGATGGCAATGGCAAAGTGCGCAACCTCGGCAAACTCGGCGCGAACGGTCGCCCGACGCTGGAAGGCGGTGACGTCGTCTTCTACAAATCGCTCATCCACCCCAGCGGCAAAGTGCGCCTCTCCGGCGACAACCAGAGCGGCAGCACCAGCGGTGATGCCGAACAAATCGAAGTCGCGCTGGACACCCTACCCGATACCTACCAGCAAATCATCTTTGCCGTCGCTATCTACCAAGGCCACGAGCGCAAGCAGAGCTTTGCTGGCGTGCGCCGCGCCCACATCCGCGCGGTGGACGGCAAAGGGCAGGAAATCTGCCGCTACGACATCGGCAGCGATCCGGGCAACCACGCCTGCGCCATGACTTTTGCCAGCGTCGAACGCGGCACCAACGGCTGGAACTTCAACGCTATCGGCGAATTCCACGACACCGACCGCTTCATCGACCTGCTCAAGCGCTATCTGCCGTATTAAGCGCCGCCCTTCCCGGCGCAGCGGCACTAGAGTGTGTTGATAATTGAAAATCCCCTCCCCTGTAGGAAGAAGCCCACTGCGAGCTTCGTCCTACAGGGGAGGGGCTATTTACATACACCTGAGCGCTCGATGTGTATG
>CAURAS010000015.1:0-12726 GCA_963522865.1 uncultured Cardiobacterium sp. | reverse complement strand
TTGCCAGGCGGTGCGCTGCTCGCGCGGCACGCTGACCGAGGAGCGGCGCAGGTAGCGGTTGTCCGGTGGCGTCATCATGTGGCCTCAGCGGGTTTGCGCGAGGATTTGCAGCACCAGGGCGGTGAAGTCAATGCCGTCGGTGCGCGCGGCGAGCGGCACCAGCGAGTGCGAGGTCATGCCCGGCACCATGTTGATTTCCAGTATCCACGGGCGGTTGTCGCCATCGAGGATGAAATCGACCCGCGCCCAGCCTTTGGCGCCGATGGCGTCAAAGGCGCGGCGGGTGAGCGCGCGCAGTTGTTCGTCCAGCGCCGCGTCAATCGGCGGCGGGCAGAGGTAGCGCGTGTCTTCGGCGAGGTATTTGGCGTCGTAGTCGTAGAAGAGGTGGGCGGCGCTCGCGGTCACTTCGATGCCGGGCAGCACGCGCCCGCCAACGAGTGGATAGGTGAGTTCGCGTCCCGTGACCCACGGTTCCGCCATGATTTTTTCGCGGATGCCGCCGGCTTTTTGGTAGGCCGCTTCCAGCTCCGCCTGGTTGCCCACGCGGCTGACGCCAACGCTGGAGCCTTCCAGCGCCGGTTTGATGGCGAAATGGCTGCCGCCAAGCGCGGCGACCAGTTCGGCGTAGGTGGTGGCGGCATCAATCACCCAATCGGGTTTGACCGGCAGGCCGAAGGTTTGCCAGACGCGCTTGGTCAGCACTTTGTCCATTGCCAGCGCGCAGGCAAGCACGCCGGAGCCGGTGTAGGGGATGCCCTGCCAGTCGAGAATCGCCTGCACTTGCCCGTCTTCGCCACCACGGCCGTGCAGGACGATGAAGGCGCGCGCAAAGCCCTGCCCTTTCAGGTTAAAGAGTGCCTGATGGTCGCGGGTGTCGAGCAGGTGCGCGTCCACGCCGGATGTGACCAGCGCTTCGTGTACCGCCGCACCGCTCGAGAGCGACACTTCGCGCTCGGAAGACGTGCCGCCGTACAGCACGGCGACTTTGCCAAATTCGTTATTCATGGATGCCATGCTCCGTTGCCATGTCTTTGGCGACGCGGCCGATGTCGCCCGCGCCGAAGTAAATCACCACATCGCCGTCGGCGAGGAGGTTGTCGTAGAGCTGCTGGTTAATCGCCGCCTTGTCGGCAATCAGCACCGGCTCGACTTTGCCGTGCGCGCGGATGGCACGTGCCAGCGCGCGCGAGTCGGCGCCTGCAATCGGCGCTTCGCCCGCGCTATAGACGTCGGTCAGTACCAGCGCCTCGCAGTTGGACAGCACTTCGGCGAAGTCGTCGAGGCAGTCGCGGGTGCGGGTGAAGCGGTGCGGCTGGAAGACGGCAAAGATACGCCGCCCGGCAAAGCCTTCCGCCGCGGCCTGCAATACCGCGCGGATTTCGTTGGGGTGGTGGCCGTAGTCCTCAAATACTTCGGCGCGGCCGTGTTCGTGTTCGATGATACCGTGGTGGGTAAAGCGGCGGCCGACACCCTTGAACTGCGCCAGTCCGGCGGTAATTTCCGCGCGCGTCAGCCCCAGCTCGCTGGTGATGATGAAGGCGGCAAGCGCGTTTAGCACGTTGTGCTTGCCCGCCATGCTCAAGGCCAGCGGGAAGGTTTCGCCGCTCACCTTGTCCACCACGTCAAAATGCATTTGCAGCCCGACCTGGCGCACGTTCACCGCGCGTACTTCCGCCGCCTCGGAAAAACCGTAGGTGCGCACCGGACGGCCGACGTCGCCCAAAATGGACTGCACGCCTTCGTCGTCAATGCACAGCACCGCCAGCCCGTAGAACGGCAGGTTGTGCAGGAAGCGGACGAAGCCCTGCTTCAGGTTGTCGAAACTGCCGCCGTAGTTTTCAAGGTGGTCGGCGTCGATATTGGTGACGACCGACATCATCGGCTGCAAATGGAGGAAAGAGGCGTCGGATTCATCCGCCTCCGCCACCAGATATTGCCCGTCGCCGAGGCGGGCGTTACTGCCCGCGGCGGTGAGCACGCCGCCGATGACGAAGGTCGGGTCCAGTCCGGCGTCGGCGAGGATGGAAGCAATCAGGCTGGTGGTGGTCGTCTTGCCGTGGGTTCCGGCAACCGCAATGCCGAAGCGGAAGCGCATCAGCTCCGCCAACATCTCGGCGCGGCGGATAACCGGAATGCCCAACTCACGCGCGCGCTGCACTTCGGGGTTCGCCGGGTCAATCGCTGACGAAGTGACGACGACCGAGGCGTCCTTGATGTTTTCCGCCGCGTGGCCGAAAAACAGCGTCGCGCCCTTGGCGGCGAGGCGCTCGGTATTGGCGGACGGCTTCAAATCCGAACCGCTCACCGTATAGCCCAGCGTTATCAGCACTTCGGCAATCGCACTCATGCCGACGCCGCCGATACCGACGAAGAAAACATTGCGCACCCGCCGCATCTGGCGACGTTCGATGCGGCCAAAATGAAGGTCTGCACTCATAAAACGGTCTCGATTTCCTGCATGATTTTGGCGAGCGCCTGCGCGTGTGAGAGGCTGCGGGCGCGATCCGCCTGTTTTAACAAAAGCCCGCGCTCGCGGTGCGCGGTGATGATTTCGGCGAGGCGCTCAGGCGACAAATCCGCCTGTTGCACCACCGTCGCCGCGCCCGCATCCACCAAGGCTTGCGCGTTCGCCGTCTGATGATCATCAACGGCGTAGGGGAACGGCACAAACAGCGCGGCGACGCCCACGGTCGCCACTTCAGCCACCGTCAGCGCGCCGGAGCGGGCAATAATCCAGTCGGCGTGCGCGTAGGCCGCCGCCATGTCTTCAATAAACGGCACAACCTCGGCCACAACACCAGCGCGTGCATAAGCGGCGCGCGCTTCATCGAGCCAGCGCTCGCCGACCTGATGCACGACCTGCGGCCGTGCGTCTTCCGGCAACAAGGCGAGCGCCTGCGGCAGCAATTCATTCAAGGCTTTGGCGCCCTGCGAACCGCCGAGCACCAGCAGGCGCACTGCGCCGAGGCGGCCGAGAAAACGCTGCGCCGGGGCGGGAACGGCGGCGATGTTGGCGCGTACCGGATTGCCAGTAACAACATATTCGCCTTCTTTTAAGCCCATTTTGGCGGCGGCGCGACTATCCGCGAGCAGAACCTTGCGCGCGCGTTTCGCCAGCTTGCGGTTGGTCAGCCCCGCGACCGCGTTCTGCTCATGCACGATGAGTGGAATACCGGCGCGCGCCGCCATCAACCCGCCCGGCCCGGAGGCAAAGCCGCCCATGCCGATAACCACATCCGGCTTGACCGCGCGCAGCACCGCTCTCGCTTTCCACAAGGCGCGCGCCAGCATGAACGGCGCCTTGAGCCAGCCGACCAGCCCCTTGCCGCGCAGCCCCTTGACGGCGATGTCGTGCAAGGTAAAGCCCGCTTCCGGCACTTTTTTGCCTTCAAAACCGGCAGCGTTACCGAGCCAATGCACCGTGGCACCAGCATCCCGCGCGGCACGGGCAACGGCGAGTGCCGGATAGACGTGCCCGCCGGTACCGCCCGCCATCATCAAAACCGTTTTGCCTTGTAGTGTGCTCATGCTTCATTCCATTGCTTGTATTCAAAAATGTGTGAGAAAAGTGCGGCGGATTTTACTAGAGCGTCCGTCTTAACGTAGGAAAAACTCAAATAATCCCTTCCCGCTTTGCCTGGTAGCGGCTTTCCGAGTCAATGCGGGCGAGGATGCCGAGCGAGATGCAGATGATGACCACCGAGCTGCCGCCGTAGCTGACGAGCGGCAGGGTCAGGCCTTTGGTCGGCAGTGAACCGGTGGTAACGCCAATATTCACCAGCGCCTGAATGGCGATGACGAGTCCGATGCCGTAGGCCACGAGGCTGGCGAAGCGGCGGCGCACGCAATCGGCAATATGCCCTATACGAAAGGCGCGCCAGACAAGAAGCACGAACAACGCCATCACCACCAGCGCGCCAAAGAGGCCGAATTCTTCGGCGATGATGGCGAAGATGAAGTCGGTGTGCGCTTCCGGCAGGTAGTCGTGTTTTTGGACGCTCTGGCCGAGGCCGCTGCCAAAGAGGCCGCCGCTGCCCACCGCAATCAGCGAGTTCACCAGCTGATAGCCTTCGTTGAATTTGTATTTCCACGGGTCGAGGAAGGTGGTTAGGCGGGTGATGCGATAAGGTTCGATAATCAGCGCGACTGTCATCAAGAGCGTCACCACAAGGAAGAATATCCCGAAGCGTTTAAGGTTCACTCCCGCCATGAAGATCATCCCCAATACTACAGCAACTATCACCATGGTCGTGCCGAAATCCGGCTGAAGCAGGAGGATGGCAGCGAAGACGGTGGTAACCGCGAGCAACCCAAGCATCGGACGCCAGCTGCTATCGAGATACTGCTGGTTGGTCTGGAGGAAGGCGGCAGCGTAGATGACCATCGTCAGTTTGACGACTTCACCCACTTGCAGCTTGAAAAAACCCAAATTGAGCCAGCGACGCGCGCCATTGACCGAAACGCCGATGCTAGGGAGATAAATAATCAGCAGCAGCAAAAATGAACAGAAAAGAAAACGTTTGCTGTTGATGTAGAGTTGATGGATAGGCAGATGAAAGGCGACCCAGGCGAAACCGAGACCGGTAGCATAAAACATCGCCTGCTTTATGCTGTAGTAATAGGGGTCGCTGTTATGCCCCACCGCTTCACTCATGGAGGCAGAGGTGACCATCACCATGCCGATGGCAATCAGCGCGCACCAGGCAAAGAGCAGCCAGATGTCGGGAAATTCCATCCCCTGCCAGCGGCTCGCCCGTTTTTGGCTGTTGTGGAAGTCGTTGATGTGCCGGTCGGCGATGATTTTTTGTCGCGCGAGCGGCGGTTGCGCCCGGTCTTTCAGCGACATGTGCTCGTCACCTCGTAGGCGAAGGCGTCACCGCGGGCGTCGTAGCCGCTGTACTGGTCGAAGCTGGCGGTTGCCGGGGCGAGCAGGACGCTGTCGCCGGGTTGGGCCAGTTCGCGGGCGCGGGCGACGGCTTTGTCCATCGTGCCGCAGTCCTCAAAAGCGATGCCTGCGGCGGTAAAGGCGGCTGCCATGTCGCGGTTATCCACGCCTATCAGCAAGACGCCGCGCAGGTTTGCCTGTTGCAGTTCGCGCGCGAGCAGCGAGAAGTCCTGGTTTTTGCCGACGCCGCCGGCAATCAGCACCACCGCGCCGTCAATGCCTGCGAGTGCTGCGGCAGCCGCGCCGATGTTGGTCGCTTTCGAGTCGTCGTACCAGCGCACGCCGTTTTCCTCACTGACCAACTGCATGCGGTGCGGCAGTCCGGCGAAGGTTTCCAGCGCGGGCAAGGCTTGTTGCGGCGCGACGCCATAGGCTTCCAGCATCAGCAGGGTGCAGAGGATGTTGGCGTGGTTGTGCGCGCCGCCGAGGCGCAGGCGGTTCACATCCAGCACCGACTGCCCGTGCAGCCAGATTTTGCCGCCTTCGATGCGGTTCGGCAGGGTGGCGGAGGTGCCGTAGTAGATGATGTTCTGTCCGTCTGCGGCCATCGCCACGCAGGCTTCGTCGTCGCCGTTCAAGATGCAGATGCTGGACTGGCGCACGAGGTTGGCTTTGGCGGCGGCATAGGCGGCGAAGTCGTCGTAGCGGTCAAGGTGGTCGGGGGTGACGTTCAACACGGCGGCGACGCGCGGGTAGAGGCTGGGGCAGAGTTCGAGCTGGTAGCTGGACAGTTCGATGACGTAGCAGTCGGCAGGCTCGCCATCAAAGAGCGCGTCCAGCACCGGGCGGCCGATGTTGCCGCAGAGTTTGGCCTTGTGTCCGGCATGGTTCAGCGCTTGCGCCAAGAGTGTTACCACGGTGGATTTGCCGTTGCTGCCGGTAACCGCCAGCACGGGTTTGTCGTTTAAGCGCGCGAACAGCTCGATGTCGTTGATTTGTTGCGCGTAAGAGTGGGTGAAGGCGGCGCGGCGGCGGTCAATGCCGGGGCTGACCACCAGCGTACCCGCGCCGGCGAACGCCTGCGGGTCGTCGAAATCGCGTTTTTCGATGCGGCGCTCGTCCAGGCGTTCATCAAGGCCGATGGCGTCGTAGCCCGCCTCGCGCAAGAGGTCGAGCGCGACATGGCCGGAGGCGCCCATGCCTACTACAAAAATCGGTTCGGCGAGCGCAAGCGCCCGCAGTTTGCTTGTCATTGTGTCCATAGTTGCGCCCTCAGCGGAGTTTCAGGGTGGAGAGGCCGATTAGCACCAGAATCACGGTGATAATCCAGAAGCGGATGGTAACGCGCGATTCCGGCCAGCCGGAGAGTTCAAAATGGTGGTGCAACGGTGCCATGCGGAAGACCCGCTTGCCGCGCGTCTTGAACGACACCACTTGTATCATCACGGAAAGCGCTTCCGCGACAAAGATGCCGCTCATCAGCGCGAAGACGAGTTCCTGACGGATGGCGACGGCCACGGTGGCAAGCGCCGCACCGAGCGAGAGTGCGCCGACATCGCCCATGAAAACCAGCGCCGGGTGCGCGTTGTACCAGAGAAAACCCAGCCCCGCGCCGGCAATCGCCGCGCAAAACACCGCCATCTCGCCGACGCCGGGCAGCACCGGCTGGTGCAAATAGCTCGCGTAATTGGGGCTGCCGGAAATGTAGGCAAAGACCGCAAGCCCGCCTGCGACCAGAACCACCGGCATGATGGCGAGGCCGTCGAGGCCGTCGGTCAAGTTCACCGCGTTGCTCGCCCCGGTCAGGACGAAATAGACGAAGGGGAGGAAGAACCAGCCCATCTGCCACGACAGATTTTTGAAAAACGGCACATAAAGGGTGGTTTCGACCGGCGAGGCGGCGCTCAGGTAGAGCCAGATGCAGGTAAAGAGGGAGACGAGCGAGAGCAGCGCGTATTTGTGCTTGGCGCGCAGCCCCTGCGGGTCTTTGAGAATGAGCTTGCGGTAGTCGTCAATCCAGCCGACCACGCCGAAACCGAGCATGACGAACAGCGCAATCCAGGTGTATTTCACCCGCAAATCCGCCCAGAGCAGCATGGCGATGCAGACGCTCAAGATGATGAGTGCGCCGCCCATCGTCGGCGTACCCGCTTTTTTCAGATGCGTCTGCGGGCCGTCGTCGCGCACGTACTGCCCCATTTGCAGGCGGCGCAGCAGCGCAATCATCCGCCCGCCAAAGCCGATGGAGAGCAAGAGCGCGGTCAGCGCGCCAAAGATGACGCGCGAGGTGAGGTAGGTGAAGGCGTTGAGCGGGCTGAACCAGTTGCTTAACCAGTCGGCGAGGGCGTAGAGCATGTTTTCGGTTCCTTGATTGTTGTTGTGTTGAGTGTGTTCAGGTTTCGCGGCGATTTATACATACACCTGAGCGCTCGTGGTGTATGTAAATGGCGCGCAATGGGTGTCCGGTGGCGTTTCATCTTTCCCCCTCAATGTCCGGCAGCGGCGGTCAGCGAGCCGCCATAGGGTGCGCCTTGGCGCACCATTTCCATATAGCTGTTCGGACGATAACACCGTATTCGCCATGAGCGGTGCGCCAAGGCGCACCCTATGATTTGTTGGCTGTTTACATACACGAAGGCGCGGTTGGTGTACATAAATGGCGTGGGGGCAGGAAGAAATCTATCTGTACTAACCCAAGCTACAAGGTTATTCATCACATCCCCCTCAATGCCCGGCAGTTGTCGTCAGTCCGGCGGCGGCGAGTACGCCTTCCATGCGGGCGCTGCGTGAGCCTTTGACGAGGATGACGGTCGCCGGGGCATCGGCGAGATAGGCGGCAAGTGCCGCGCCCGCGCTGGCGGTGTCGGCGAAATGGCGGTCCGCGCCGTATTCTTGGGCGAGGCCGTCGCCGACTGACCAGAAGGCGCTGATGCCGCGCGTGGCGGCGTAGGTCGCGACGTCGTGATGCAGCGCCACTTCTTCCGCGCCCAACTCGCCCATCGCTCCGGCGATGATTAGTGATTGCGGCGCGGCGGCGAGGACGTCGATGGCCGCCTTGAATGAGGCGGGGTTGGCGTTGTAGGTGTCGTCGTAGATGGTGTGCGTGCCGACGCGGATGGCAGCGAGGCGCGATTGGTGCAGGGCGAGGCCGGTGAGCGTCGCCTGCATTTGTGCGCCCGTCACCCCGGCAAGGCGCGCGGCGGTGCAGGCGGCGAGCGCGTTCATGATGTTGTGCCGCCCCACCAGTTGCCAGGCGACCGGATAATCGCTGCCGTCCACGCGCAGCACGAAGCGGCTGCCGTCGGCGGCGAGGTCGTGTGCGGTGACGTCGGCGTCGATATTGAGCGAGAAGGTGTATTGCGGGCGGTCGCGGAATTGGTCTTGCCAGCGGGCGGCGGCGGGCAGGTCGAGGTTCAAGACGATGGCGCCGTCGCTGTGCGCGTAGATTTCGCTTTTGGCGGCGATGACGCCTTCGAGCGTACCAAATCCGGCGAGGTGCGCCGGGGCGACGTTGGTAATCAGCGCCACGTCCGGGCGGGCGAGTGCTACCAGGGCGGCGATTTCGCCGGGGTGGTTCGCGCCCATTTCAATCACCGCATAGCGGTCTTCGTCGCGCAGACGCAGCAGGGTGAGCGGCACGCCGATGTCGTTGTTCAAATTGCCGAGGGTAGCCAGCGTCTGCCCGCGGGTTTGCAGCAGGCGTTGCAGGATTTCTTTGGTGCTGGTTTTGCCGTTGCTGCCGGTGATGGCGAAAAACTGCGCTTGGCTACGCTCGCGACGGTCGCGTGCCAGCGCCTGCAAGGCGGCGAGGGTGTCGGCGACGACGATTTGCGGCAAGTCCGCGTCTGGCTGGTATTCGGCGACGATGGCGGCGACGGCGCCCTGCCCTTTGGCCGCGGCGAGGAAGTCTTCACCGCGGAAGTTCGGCCCGCGCAGAGCGATGAACAGTTCGCCCGCTTGCAGGCGGCGGCTGTCGGTGCTGACGTCGAGCGCCTGAAAGTCGGCGCCATGATGGACGCCATCGCAGAGGGCGGCGATTTCGGCGGCGGTAAGCGGGGTGTTCAGCGGTTTTGCAGCCATGTGCGCACGGTTTCCTGGTCGGAGTAGTGGTGTTTGGTGGTGCCGAGGATTTGGTAGTCCTCATGGCCTTTGCCGGCGATGACCACGGCGTCGCCCGCCTCGAGCTGCGGCAGGACGAAGCGGATGGCTTCTTCGCGCGGTCGTTTGATCCAGGCTTTTTCGCGGTGCCCCATGCCGCGCAGGCTGTCGGCGATGATGTCCGCCGGGTTTTCGGTGCGCGGGTTGTCGTCGGTGATGACGACGGCATCGGCGTATTGTTCGGCGGCTTGTGCCATCAGCGGGCGTTTGCCGCGGTCGCGGTCGCCGCCGCAGCCGTAGATGCACCACAGTTTGCCCGGCACGTGCGCGCGCACGCCTTGCAGGATGTTGGCAAGCGCCGCCGGGGTGTGGGCGTAGTCGATGATGGCGGCGGCGCCGTTGCTGAGGCCAATGCGCTCGGCGCGGCCGGGAACGCCGTGCAGTGCGGCGAGTTTGGCCGGTATCGCGGCAAGCGGTGTGCCGAGTGCGAGCAGGCAGGCGGCGGTGTTCAAGAGGTTGTCCACGTTGAAGCGGGCGAGCAGGCCGCTCTGAATGGCGACCTGCTCCGCTTCGGTTTCGAGGGTATAGGCGATACCGTCGGGACTTAACACGATGTCGCGCGCGCGCAGGGTGAGTGCGGCGCGCGGGTGGGCGTGATTCTGGCTGCTGACGGCGATGACGCGCGTTTTCGGGTGAACGCGGTTTTCGTCGAGCAGGCGGCGGCCGTGCGCATCGTCGATGTTGATGACGGCGACGGGCAGCGGTCGCGCGAAAAGGCTGGCTTTGGCAAGGAAGTAGTCTTCCATGTCGCGGTGGTAGTCGAGGTGGTCGCGGCTCAGGTTGGTAAAGACGCCGATGTGGTATTCGACCGCCGCCACCCGTCCTTGTGCGAGGGCGTGCGAAGAGACTTCCATCGCCACGGTTTCGATGCCCGCGTCACGGAAGCGCGCGAGGTATTGTTGGACGCGCAGCGGGTCGGGGGTGGTGTGGCTCGCGGGCTCCAGCGCATCCAGCTTGCCGTAGCCGATGGTGCCGAGCATCGCGCCACCGGTCGCTTGCGCGAGAAAGTGGACGAGCGAGGATTTGCCGTCGGTGCCGGTCACGCCGATGAGTTTGAGCGCGCGCGCGGGGTGGTCGTAGAAGCGCGCGGCGATTTCGCCCAGATGCGCGCCGAGCTGTTCGCAGGCAATGGCGCCTGCGGGCGGGTTGGCGTAAGGCGGTTCGTAGGCGATGGCGGCCGGATGCAGTTCGGGGTTGTAGAAGTCCAGCGCGTGGTGGCTGATGCCGCGCGCCGCCAGCCAGAGGGTCTGCGGCGTGAGGGCGCGCGAGTCGGTGGCAATCGCCGCGATGTCGCGGTCTGCCGTGGCCGCAGTCAGTCCTTTTAGCAGGTCATTCAGTTTCTTCGGGGGGTTCATGCGGGGGCGCTCCGACGGAGTCGTTGTCTTCAAAGAGGGCGGAGTCGGCGACGAGGCCGATTTCGCCGGATTTGGCGATTTTGTCGGGCAGGACGCCGAGCATTCTCAGCGACCAGTCGGCGATTTTGGCAAAGGGCGGTGCGGCAACCAGGCCGCCGTAGTAGTTGTCGCCTTTGGGGTCATCGACGACGACGACCATGGCGACGCGCGGATTATGCGCCGGGGCGTAGCCCGCGAAGATACCGCGGTAGTTTTTTTCCGCGTAACCGCCGCCTTTGCGCACTTTGTGCGAGGTGCCGGTTTTGCCGGCGACGGTGTAGCTTTCAGTGTTGGCGCGCTTGCCGGTACCGCCGTCGCCAACCACCGCTTCCAGCATTTTCTGCACGGCGCGCGCGGTTTTGTCGCTCATCACCCGCTTGCCTTCCGGCAGTTCTTCGACTTTCAGGAGCGAGAGCGGCATTTCCACGCCGTCGTTGGCAACGGTCGCGTAGGCGTGCGCCAGTTGGAGCGCGCTGACGCTGACGCCGTAGCCGTAGAAGGTAGTGGCGTAGTCGAACGGGCTGATTTTTTCGGTGCGCGGGAAGTGTCCGCGCTGTTCGCCGGGGAAGCCGATGCCGCTCGGCTGGCCGAAGCCGAGGGCGGTCATGAAGTCGCGGTATTTTTTGCGCGGCATGCGCTCGCTAATCATCGCCATGCCGACGTTCGAGGATTTGCGAATGACGCCGACGGTGTCTTGCGTGCCGTAGTTGTGGGTGTCGCGCACGGTGTAGCGCCCCATCTGGTAGGTGCCGCTGGTGCGGAAGCTGGTTTTCGGGGTGATGACGCCCGCTTCCAGAGCAGCTGCGACCGCGAGCGGTTTCATGGTTGAGCCCGGCTCGAAGGTGTCGGTAACGCTGCGGTTTTTCAGGAGTTCGGCGCGGCGTTCGGCGCTGACGTTGGGGTTGCCCGCGGGTAAGGACACCATCGCCAGGATTTCGCCGGTTTTGACGTCCACCATCACCGCCGAGACGTATTCGGCGCGAAATTCGTCCATGGTTTCCTGCAACACCTGGTGAGTGATGTACTGGATGCGCTTGTCAATGGAAAGCTGCAACTGCGTGCCGGCAGCGGCGGGGCTGACTTCTTCCACCACGCGCAGCGCACGCCCGGCGCGGTCTTGCAGCACTTTGACCTTGCCCGCCTGTCCGGCAAGCCAGTTTTCGTAGAGTTTTTCCAGCCCTTCCTGGCCTTTGTCTTCGAGATCGGTGTAGCCGATGATTTGCCCCATGATTTCGCCGGAGGGGTAGAAGCGCTTGTAGCCGTTTTCGCGGCGCAGGCCGGGGATTTTCAGATCGAGCGCTTCGTTGGCGATGCTCGGCGGAATCTGGCGGCGCAGGTACATGAATTGCTGGTCGGCGCGCGCCGCGAGGTCGTTATAAAACTTGGCGAGGTCTTCATCCAGAAGCGTCGCCAGCGGACGCAGGGTTTCGTATTGGTAGCGCAGGCGCGCTTCTTCTTCGTTACCGCTGTTCGCCCAAGCGCAATCGACGCTATACGCCTTGTCCGTCTGGCAGGCTTCGCGCAGGCGGTCAAAATCGCCGTTCAGCGTCGCCCACATCCGCTGTGGGTCGATAATCAGCGTGCTCACCGGGGTGGAGATGGCGAGCGGCTCGCCTTCGCGGTCCAGAATCATGCCGCGCAGGGCGTCTTCCGTCTGGATGCGCAGGCTGCGTTGATAACCGCGCTTGGTCAGGGTATCGGCGGTCGTCACCTGCAGGCGGATGAGCTGCACTACCAGTCCCAACGTCATCAATGCCAAAAAGCCCACCACAACATTGCGGCGGGCGGTAGCACCATAAGGAAAAGTGGAACGCGCCACGGCTTAGTCCAGATAAACTACTTGCGTTGCCTGCGGCATGTGCATATCCAGACCGTTGCGCACCGCGTGGTCAATAACGCTGTCATCCGCCAGCATTTTTTGCTCCAGAAGGAGCTGCGTCCATTCGGCGTTAATCTGGTCGCGCGTTTTCTTCAGCGATTGCACTTCATTGACGAGGTTGCTTTGTTCATGCGCAAACTTGACTGCTTTTACACCGCTGATGCAAACGCCGCAAAGCAGCACTGCCAGAATCACCATCATAGATTTCATATTTTTACTGCCTTTCTTAAGCGGGCGCTGCGACTTCTCGGATTGTCCGCCACTTCCCTGGCGGACGGTTTGACCACGGGCGGAACCAGTCGCAGCAACGGATTCACCCGGTCGTGTGCCGACGGAATCTCCGCCGGCAGCGGCGCGCCCTCGTGGGCGCGGATAAAGCGCTTCACCAGCGCGTCTTCCAGTCCATGAAA
>CAURAS010000014.1:0-12906 GCA_963522865.1 uncultured Cardiobacterium sp. | reverse complement strand
GGCGACACCGTCTGCATCATCGAAGCCATGAAAATGTTCAACCGTATCGAAGCCGACTTCGGCGGCAAAATCGTCGAAATCCTCGTAGAAAACGGCCAGCCGGTCGAATACGACGAACCGCTGTTCGTCGTCAAATAAGGAGCGCGCCATGTTCGAGAAAGTGCTGATCGCCAACCGCGGTGAAATCGCGCTGCGCATCCTGCGCGCCTGCCGCGAAATGGGCATCGAAACCGTCGCCGTCCACTCCAAGGCCGACGCCGAACTCAAACACGTCCTGCTCGCCGACGAATCCGTCTGCATCGGGCCCGCGCCGTCGTCCGAAAGCTACCTCAACATGCCCGCCATCATCGCCGCCGCCGAAGTCACCAACGCCGACGCCATCCATCCCGGCTACGGCTTCCTCTCCGAAAACGCCGACTTCGCCGAGCGCGTCGAACAATCCGGCTTCACCTTTATCGGCCCGCGCGCCGAAACCATCCGCATGATGGGCGACAAAGTCGAAGCCATCAAAGCCATGAAAGCCGCCGGCATCCCCTGCGTCCCCGGCTCCGACGGCCCGCTCACCACCGACGCGGACGAAATCCGCGCCACCGCCGAGCGCATCGGCTATCCCGTCATCATCAAAGCGGCAGGCGGCGGCGGCGGACGCGGCATGCGTGTCGTGCGCAACGCCGACGAAGTCGTCGATGCCGTGCGCCTCACCAAAACCGAAGCACGCCAGGCCTTTGGCAACGACATGGTGTACATGGAAAAATTCCTCGAAACGCCGCGCCACATCGAAATCCAGGTACTGTCAGACAAACACGGCAATGCCATCCACCTCGGCGAACGCGACTGCTCCCTGCAACGCCGCCACCAAAAAGTCATGGAAGAAGCGCCCGCCCCCGGCATCAGCGAAGAACAGCGCAACGCCATCGGCGCCGTCTGCGTCGAAGCCTGCAAACGCATCGGCTACCACGGCGCGGGCACCTTCGAATTCCTCTACGAAAACGGCGAATTCTACTTCATCGAAATGAACACCCGCGTCCAGGTCGAACACCCCGTCACCGAAATGGTTACCGGCGTGGACATCGTGCGCGAACAAATCCGCATCGCCGCCGGCCTGCCGCTCAGCTACACCCAGGACGACATCAAAGTGCGCGGCCATGCCCTCGAATGCCGCATCAACGCCGAAAACGCCAAAACCTTCATCCCCTCACCGGGCAAAGTACGCGAATTCCACGCGCCGGGCGGATTGGGCGTGCGCGTCGAATCGCACCTCTACGACGGCTACACCGTGCCGCCGCACTACGACTCCATGATCGGCAAACTCATTACCTGGGGCGACGACCGCGAAACCGCGATTGCCCGCGCCAAAATGGCGCTGCGTGAACTCGTCATCGAAGGCATCAGCACCAACATCGAATTGCACCAGGACCTGCTCAACGACCCCATCGTCAACCAAGGCGGTATGGACATCCACTACCTGGAACACAAACTCGGCCTGGTTTAAGCCCTTACACAGGGGGCGCCATATGCGGCCTCCCGCCGTTGCCAAGCGGATAAATATACATACACCTCGAGCGCTCAAGTGTATGTAAAAAACCCAAGCCAAACCACGGAGAACTCCATGAAGAAAACCCTGATACTGACCGCTGCCCTGCTTACCACTGCTGCACACGCCGCCGAGCATGAAATCAAAATGCTCGACATCGGATCCGACAAAGCGCCGATGGTCTTTGAACCCGCCGTGCTGAAAATTGCGCCGGGCGACACCGTCACCTTCATCCCGACCAACAAAGGCCACAACGTCGAAAGCAAAGTCATCCCTGAAGGGGCGGAAGCCTTCAAAAGCGAGCTGGACGAAAAATACAGCGTCAAACTGGAAAAAGAAGGTGTGTACGTGTACGTCTGTCCGCCGCACAGCATGATGAACATGGCGGGTGTCATCCAGGTCGGCGAAGCAACCAACATGGAAGCGGTGCAAAAAGCGCTGCCCAAACTCGAACGCCGTGCGATGAGCAACAAAGGGCGCCTCACCAAATACGTGGAAGAACTGGCGACTGCGCCCGCAAATGATGCCAAACCCGCCGAAAACAGCGAAACCCCAGCAGCAAAATAACCTGACCGCACTTAAAAAACCGCCTGCAACCGGCGGTTTTTTTATTCTGAACGCTCGCCGCTTTTTCAGCCGCATCCAGTGTTTTCAGGAGACATTGTGGGTTCCATTTGTATGGTAATCCTCCTCAAGCCTCATGCGGCGTCGTACTGTCTTCGGCGGCGCATCTTGTATGAGAATTTATGAGCATCGCCATATTCCATACAACAACCCGCATGAAGAAGGCCCTTTCTTCTGTGGAAAAGAAGACGATGCTGTATGGAATACAAAAGGATAGCTATACCTTCACCACCGCCGCGCGGGCGTGACGACGTTCCAGGCGCAAATGGCGGCGGATGATGGCGTTGCACAGGGGGCGGGCGGCGACGATAGCAGCGGTCAGCGCGATGCAAGCGGCGAGTAGTTGCAGCGGTTCGGCGAGCGACTGCGTGGCGGCAAGCGCGAGGATGAAGGTGGCAAGCGGCAGGCCGTAAGTGAGGAGCGCGCTGTAATTCAGCCCGGCGGCAGAGAGGTGCAGTTCGGCGATTTCTCCCGCGCGCCAGCCGTCGCGGTTAGGTAGGGTAATGCTGCCGTTGCGGAAAAAACCGCGAAACCACGGACGGTTACCGCAGCCGTTGCCTTCGGCACAGCGGCGGCATTCGCGGATGTCGTCCACCGGCACGATGTGGATGGTGGCGGCGTCGGCAGCAAGGATGCGGACGCGGATGCTGTTATCGCGCATACGCTTACCTTCGCTGGCACAGGAAAAGCGCGGCTGCCCACGCCCACAGGGCGAGTTCCAGCAGGAACGACCAGTGCAGGATGAAATTGAGCCACCACGGCTGGTAGCGGGCGGTGACCGTGAAAAAGGAAAACGGCGTGTCGCGCCACGGCATCAGCCAGAAGATGTCGCCGACGATGCTGTCGAGAAACATATGTACCATGCCGTTTACCGCAACGAGCAGGGCGATGGCCGCCGCCGGGCGGCGCGTTTTGTGCCAATAAAGGAGTGCGCAGATGAGCGCCAGTAGCCACAGCAGCGGCCAGTGCGTTGGGTAGCGGTGATGGTGGACGTGGCCGTGATCGACGAAATAGAACCAGAGCATGTCGATATCCGGCAGGAGACCGCTTGCCGCGCCGTAGAGCGACCAGGCACGCGCGGAAACACCCGCCGGTTTCAAGCGGTAGAGCAGTTGTGCGCCGATATAGCCGGCGGGGGCGTGGGCGGTAATCATGGCAGCGGCGGGTATTTTTCGCGCAGCCGCGCGTCATTTTTGTCGCCATCGCGCGTCGCGTAAAGGTCGCGCGCGACCGCATCAATCACCTCGCGCAATTCCAGCGGCGTCAGCCATGCGGGCGGGATGGCCTGCACGCCGTGCAGCGCGCCGAGTAAGTTGCCAGCAATCGCGCCGGTCGAGTCAGAGTCGCCGTCGTGATTGACCGCGAGGATCACGCCCGCACGCAAATCACTCGCCACCAGCGCGCAGTACACCGCAATCGCCAGTGCTTCTTCGGCGATCCAGCCCTCACCCAGTTGTGCGACCGCCTGCGCGGGGTCGAGATTGCTGGCGGCGTGCCGCTCTGCGGCGGCGAGCGCATACAGCGTTTCCTCATGTCCGGCTTCGCCTTGCAGCAGCGGTTTGGCGAGGGTGAGGGCGGCGGGCAGCGTTGCGCCGTCGCACAGCGCCTGGATGAGGACGGCAAGCACGCCTGCGGTGAGCGTGCCGCTCCGGTGGCCATGCGTCAGCGCCGCCAGTGCGGTGCCGACGGCGAAGGTTTGCGCGGGCGACCAGCGCTGCGCCCAGGCATACAGACCAACCGGTGCGGCGCGCATCACCCCGCCGCAGCCTTTGCTGTTGTTGTCTGCAGGTGCACCAAGTTCGGGCATTGCCATCAGCGCGGAAAGGCAGGTTATCCCCGGCGAACGACGGTGGTGCAATTCCAGCTGTTGCCAGAGCCAACCCACCGGTTCGATGGCAGCGAGTAGCGGCTCATACGGCCATTCGTGCTGTGTGCGCAGCCAGCCCAGATAACTGCGCGCGGTAGCGACAGCAACATCGCCGTCGCCCAGCCAGGCGGCAAGCAGCCCTTCGGCGGTGAACAGCGTCATTTGCGTGTCGTCGGTAATCGCGCCGGGGTAATCGTAGCCAGGGGCAAAGGTGGTAATGCCCGCCGCGCCGAAGCGGTGCAGGATTTCGGTACGGCACATGAATTCGACTGGCGCGCCGAGGGCATCGCCCGCTGCACCGGCGAGGAGGCAGCCGCGGAAACGGTCGAGCGGGGTGAGTGTGTTAGGCATGAGGACTCCGGCAAGCAAAAACGGGCGCTATGGTAGCGCAAAGCGCTGGGTTACGGAGCTACGGTTATACATACACATTGAGCGCTCAGGTGTATGTATAGCAATCTTCCTAAAGCCTCATGCGGCATTGCACCGCCTGACCGGGCCCCCCAATTTTTTAGGGAAACCCGGGCCGTACAACCGCGTACTGTCTTCGGCAACGCGCCTGGTATGGGAGTTTATGGGTATCGCCATAAATGGTGGTGCGGATAAGCAGATTTTGTCGCTGGCGCGGATACTTTGTTGCGCGGCCTGGTAGCCGCAGTGCGATGAAGTCATTCATGCTGTCGTGCGTCATTTACATACAGCTGAGCGCTCGATGTGTATGTAAATGGATAATGCCCTACCCTATCCTATGCTGTAGGGCATCAGCACATGATGCCGTGGTGCAGCGATTTAAGGCGGTTAAAACGCCACAGCCGTTCCGTTTTTTCTTGTCATATATCAAATTTTTTTCGTAGGCTTTGCGCCATCCTTAATTCAATTTGGCGTGGTCGGCCGCGCCTGTTTTTTGTATCCGCAGGATTTTTCATGAAAAATATTTCTTCCAGCCTGTTTCAGCAGTATTTGGAAATCATCGGTAAATCCGAGCTGTTTTCCGGCTTGCCGGTGGATTTGTGCAGCGAAATCATCGCCCACAGCCAGCACCGTTCGTTTGCCCGCGACCAGTTTTTGCTGCACCAGGGCGATGTGCCGCGTTATACCGCCTTCATCCTCAAGGGGAATTTGATTACGCTGCGCAGCAATGCCGAGGGCGATGAGACGGTCATCCGTCTGCTCGGCAGCGGCGAAACTTGTATGGAGGCCATTCTGTTCCCGCAGAACGGCCCTTCGCCGATTAGTGTGCGTGCGGTCAAGCCGAGCGAAGTGCTGTGTATTGATGCGGCGTATCTCACCAGGTTATCGGAGTCGAACGCGCAGTTCTCCCGCAATTTGGTCAATATTCTCGCGTTTTATTATCGCCACGCGATGCAGCAGATTGATGCCATCACCATTCAGGATGCGCAGATGCGCCTTGGTCAGTATTTGCTCGATCGTTATTTGCTATGACGGCGCTGTAGTTCAAGCCGAAGGACATTGGTTTTGCTGAAGGTTTTTATGCCGGCTGGGGCAATTTCGGCTCAGCAGCAGCGGCGATTACTATCCCGACGGTCGCGTTTCAGTTTTTTGGCGGTGCCGATGGTTGGCGTTGGGCGATTGCTACGTCCGGCCTGGTGATGGCGGTTTATGGCATTTTTTACTGGTTCGCCATTACCGACGGCCCGACGCCGGACACGCTGAAAAAGGCGCGCAAGATGGGGGCGCTGGAGGTTTCTACCTGGCGTGATTTGTGGATGTACTGCATTTTGCTGATTCCGCTCAACGGTATTCTCTGCGTGCTGGTGTACCGTCTGGACAAGATGGATTACATCAGCGCTTCGGTGGCCAATATTTGCTACGTGGTGATTGTGCTGGCGGTCATCATCCAGATTTACAAGGCTATCCATATCAACGTGCCGATTTTGAAGGCGGGCGTGCCGGAGGATGACAAGTATCCGTTCAGCTCGGTCGCAGCGTTGAACGCCACTTATTTCGCCAACTTCGGCGCGGAGCTCGCCGTGGTATCCATGCTGCCGATGTTTCTCCAAAAGACGTGGTCGCTTGACCCGACGACCGCCGGGCTGATTGCCTCGACGTTTGCCTTCGTCAATCTGTGGGCGCGGCCGCTCGGTGGCTATATTTCTGACCGCGTTGGCAGCCGCCGCAAGGTGATGCTCGGCTATATGCTCGGCATCAGCATTGGCTTTTTGTTGATGGGGCTATTGAACCAGTCTTGGCCGCTCTTTATCGCGGTATGTATCACCATCGGTTGCTCAGTCTTCGTCCAGGGCGCAGAAGGCGCGACTTTCGGCATCATTCCCTCCATCAAACGCCGCCTCACCGGGCAGATTTCCGGCATGGCGGGAGCGTATGGCAACGTTGGCGCGGTGTTTTATTTGTTCATTTATTCTTTCGTGGATGCCAATACCTTCTTTTTCATCATCGCCGGCGGTGCGCTCGCCAGTTGGATTTTGTGCCTGTTCTGGCTGAAGGAGCCCAAAGGCGGTTTCAGCGATGAATACCACATGTCTTCTGTGGACAAGAAAATTGCGGAGGAAGAAGCGGCAGCGCAACGCGGGAGCACTTCATGAGTCAGTTTCTCGACAACTTGCTCTTTTTCACCCAGGAAAAAGAACCCTATGCCGACGGGCATGGCGAACTGCGCCATGAAAGCCGCGCCTGGGAAAATGCCTACCGTCAGCGCTGGCAGCACGACAAAATCGTGCGCTCCACCCACGGGGTGAACTGCACCGGCTCGTGTTCGTGGCAGATTTATGTGAAAAACGGCATGGTGACTTGGGAGACGCAGCAAACCAACTACCCGCGTACCCGCCCCGACCTGACCAACCACGAACCGCACGGCTGTCCGCGCGGCGCCAGCTATAGCTGGTATCTCTACAGCGCCAACCGCGTCAAGCACCCCAAGGTGCGCGCCCCGCTCCTGCGCCTGTGGCGTGAGGCGCGCAAGACGCTCGCCCCGGTCGAGGCGTGGCGCAGCATTGTCGAAGACCCGGAAAAGGCGGCGAGCTACAAGCAGCAGCGCGGCCTCGGTGGTTTTGTCCGCTCTAACTGGAACGAGGTGCTGGAAATCATCGCCGCTGCCAACGTCTATACCGTAAAAACCTGGGGACCCGACCGCGTTGTTGGGTTCTCGCCTATTCCGGCGATGAGCATGATTTCCTACGCTTCCGGCACGCGCTATCTCTCGCTCATCGGCGGCGTCTGCCTCTCTTTTTATGACTGGTACTGCGACCTGCCGCCCGCCTCACCGCAGGTATGGGGCGAGCAAACCGACGTGCCCGACTGCCGACTGGTACAACAGCCACTACATCATCGCCTGGGGCTCGAACGTGCCGATGACCCGCACCCCGGACGCGCACTTCCTCGCCGAGGTGCGCTACAAGGGGACGAAAGTCGTCGCCGTTACCCCGGACTATGCCGAAATCGCCAAATTTGGCGACGAATGGCTCAACCCGCAGCAAGGCACCGACGCCGCACTTGCCTTCGCGATGGGGCACGTCGTGCTGACCGAGTGGTACGTCAAAAAACAAAGCGACTATTTCACCGACTACGTCCGCCGTTACACCGATTTCCCGATGCTGGTCATCCTCGAAGACAACGGCAAAGGCGACCTCGTCCCCGGCCGCTTCCTCCGTGCCTCTGACCTGGACGGCTTGCAGGAAAGCGAACACAGCGAGTGGAAAACCATCGCCATTGACGAAAAAAGCGGCGATTACGTCGTGCCACAAGGCACCGTCGGCTACCGCTGGAGCAAAACCAAAGGCCGCTGGAACCTCGAAGAAAAAGAAGGCGAACAGGGGCGGGAAGTGCAACTTCGCTTAAGCCTCAAGGGCGAAGACATCGCCAGCGTCGCCTTTGCCCACTTCGCCGCGCTTTCCGACGGTGAATTTTGGGCGCGCTGCGAGCATAACGAAATCCTGCACCGCAACGTCCCCTGCCGCCGCCTGACACTCGCCGATGGGCGCGTAGTGCAAGTGGCGACCGTTTTTGATTTGACCCTTGCCAACTACGGCGTCGATAACGGCGCCGGCGGCGACAACAAAGACTACCGCGACGACATCGCCGGCACCCCCGCCTGGCAGGAAAAACTGACCGGAGTGCCGGCGGACAAAGTCATCCGCATCGCGCGCGAATTTGCCGACAGTGCGCACAAAACGCACGGCAAATCCATGGTCATCATCGGCGCCGGGGTCAATCGCTGGTACCACATGGACATGACCTACCGGGCGTCATCAACCTGCTGATGATGTGCGGCTGCATCGGCCAATCCGGCGGTGGCTGGGCGCATTACGTCGGCCAGGAAAAACTGCGGCCGCAGGCCGGCTGGGTACCCGTCGCCTTTGCCACCGACTGGCACCGCCCGCCGCGCCACATGAACGGCACCTCCTTCTTCTACAACCATAGCTCACAGTGGCGGCATGAAAAATTCGACCTGCACGACCTCATCTCGCCGCTCGCTAGCAGCGACGGCCTGCCGCACCACATGCTGGATTACAACATCAAGGCGGAACGCCTCGGCTGGCTGCCGTCCGCGCCACAGCTCAACCGCAACCCGCTGACCATCGCCAAAGCCGCCGAAGAAGCGGGGATGGAGATCCAGGCATACATCGTCAAATCCCTAAAAGACGGCTCGCTACGCTTTGCCAGCGAAAGCCCGGACAACCCGGCGAACTTCCCGCGCAACCTCTTTATCTGGCGCTCTAACCTCTTCGGTTCCTCCGGCAAGGGCGCGGAATACATGCTGAAATACCTGCTCGGCTACCCGCAGGCAGGCGTGCTCAACCCGGACGGCGAAATGAAGCCGGAAGAAGCGGACTGGGTAGAAGAAGGGGCGACCGGCAAACTCGACCTCGTTACCACCCTCGACTTCCGCATGAGCACCACCTGCGTTTACTCCGACATCGTGCTGCCGACGGAAAGAAGACATCAACACCTCGGACATGCACCCCTTCATCCACCCCTTCTCGCAGGCGGTTGACCCCTGCTGGGAAGCGCGTAGCGACTGGAACATCTACAAGGGCATCGCCGCCAAATTCTCCGAACTCGCCGTGGGCTACCTCGGCGAAGAAACCGACGTGGTAACCCTGCCAATGCAGCACGACAGCCCGGCGGAAATGGCGCAGCCCTTTGACGTCAAAGACTGGAAACGCGGCGAATGCGAGCTGATTCCCGGCAAAACCGCGCCGTCCTTTATCATCGTGGTACGCAACTACCCGGACACCTTCAAAAAATACACCGCACTCGGTCCCTTGATGAGCAAACTCGGCAACGGCGGCAAAGGCATCAACTGGGATACCAAAAGCGAAGTGAAAATGCTTGGCGAGCTGCACCGCACCGTCAGCGAAGACGGCGTAAGCCAGGGTCTGCCGCGCATCGACAGCGCCATTGATGCCTGCGACACGGTGATGTCGCTCGCGCCGGAAACCAACGGCCAAGTCGCGGTCAAAGCCTGGGCGGCGCTCTCCGAATACACCGGGCGCGACCACACCCACCTCGCCAAGCCGAAAGAAGACACCAAAATCCGCTACCGCGACATCGTCGTCCAGCCGCAAAAAATCATCTCCTCGCCGACCTGGTCGGGGCTGGAAGACGAACACGTCAGCTACAACGCGGGCTACACCAACGTACACGAACGCATCCCGTGGCGCACCATCAGTGGGCGGCAGCAGTTCTACCAGGACCACCCGTGGATGCGCACCTTTGGCGAGCAGATGATGAGCTACCGCCCGCCGCTCAACACCCGCTCCATCCGCCACGTTTACCAGAAAAAACCAAACGGCAACCCGGAAATCCTGCTGAACTTCCTCACACCGCACCAAAAATGGGGCATCCACTCCACCTACTCCGACAACCTGCTGATGCTCACCCTGGGGCGCGGCGGGCCACACGTCTGGCTTTCCGAAAACGACGCCAAACGCGCCAACATCGTTGATAACGACTGGGTGGAAGTCTTCAACGAAAACGGCGCCATCGCCTGCCGTGCCCGCTGGCCACCGACCCCGCACAAACCGAAACCGCTGCCACAGGAGAACAGCCATGAAAATCCGCGCCCAAATCGGCATGGTGCTCAACCTCGACAAATGCATCGGTTGCCACACCTGCTCCGTTACCTGCAAAAACGTCTGGACCAGCCGCGAAGGCATGGAATACGCCTGGTTTAACAACGTCGAAACCAAGCCCGGCGTCGGCTACCCGAAAGAATGGGAAAACCAGGACAAATGGAAAGGCGGCTGGAAGCGCAGCAAACGCGGCAAACTGACGCCACGCATCGGCGGCAAATTCCGCGTCCTTGCCAACATCTTCGCCAACCCCGACCTGCCGGAAATCGACGACTACTACGAGCCGTTCGACTACGACTACCAGCACCTGCACACCGCGCCCAAATCGCAGCACCAGCCGACCGCGCGGCCGCGCTCGCTGCTCACCGGCGAACGCATGGAAAAAATCCACTGGGACGCCAACTGGGAAGACGACCTCGGCGTCGAGTTCGCCAAGCGCAGCAAAGACGCCAACTTCGAGCGGGTGCAGAAAGAAATCTACAGCCAGTACGAAAACACCTTCATGATGTACCTGCCGCGCCTGTGCGAGCACTGCCTGAACCCGACCTGCGTCGCCTCCTGCCCGTCGGGTGCCATCTACAAACGCGAAGAAGACGGCATCGTCCTCATCGACCAAGAAAAATGCCGAGGCCGACCTCTTTGACGCCCTGCTCGTCATCGCCGGTGCCGAACTCGCCGACGACCGCCTGCAAGCCCAAGTCGCCGCCGAAGAAGACGACAGCTCGCTGGCCGCCCTTGACCGCGCCTGGGAAGACAAAGAAATCCGCTTCGACGGGCTGGACGTCGCTGATGACTGCGAAACCGCGCAAATCATCACCGCCACCCCCGGCGCGCCCGCCCCCGTCCGGCACCACCCCGACAAAAACGAGATACACCATGAACATCCTTGAACACATCGCCCACACCATCGGCCTGTTCCTCTTTGGCATCTACCCCTACATCGCGCTTGCCGTCTGCATCCTCGGCTGCATCCTGCGCTACGACCGCGAACCCTACACCTGGAAAGCGGGCTCCAGCCAAATCATGAGCAAAAAAGGCACGCGCCTTGCCAACAACCTCTTTCACTTCGGCGTGCTCGGCATCATCGGCGGTCATTGCGTCGGACTCTTGACCCCGCACTGGCTCTACGAACCCTTCATCTCATCTGCACACAAACAACTACTGGCGATGGTCGCCGGCGGCATCGCGGGAAGCGCGGTTATCGTTGGGCTGGCGATGATGATACGCCGCCGCTTCACCGTCGCCCGCGTCGAAAAAACCAGCAGCTTTGCCGACAAAGCCATCCTTATCCTGCTCTTTGCCCAAGTCAGCCTCGGCCTTATCTCTATCATCGTCTCTGCCGGGCACCTCGACGGGCACACCATGGTCAAACTCGGCGAATACTTCCAAAGCGGCGTCGTCTTCAACACCTTCGCCGGTTACGAAGGCATCCGCGACGTCAATATCATCTACAAACTGCACATATTGCTCGGCTTCACCCTCATCCTGCTGACCCCGTTCACCCGCCTGGTGCATGCCATCAGCGCGCCCATCTGGTATTTGGGACGCAACTACCAAATCGTGCGCGCCCGCACCCCGCGCCGCAAAACCGTCAAACAAGCACTACAACCGCTCTTACAAAAACTGCCGCACTTTGGTCGCCGCAAAGAGGTACAACCATGAGCGGCTGCGACGTCAAACAACTCATCCAGACCACCAAGTTCCTGCCCGACATCACCATCAACGGCAAAAAACTCGACAAAAGCCGGCTGGCGCAAGAAATCCAGTACCACCCGGCAGCGAGCTTCCACGATGCCATGCAACAGGCGGCGCAGGCACTCATCCTGCACGAACTGCTGCGCGAACAGGCGCGCGAAGCCATTGCAGACGGCACACGCGAAGAAGACGCCATTGCCGCGCTCATCGCCGCGCACGTCCCGCCCGTCACCATCCGCGACAGCGACTGCGCCGCCTACTACCGGCAAAACCCGGCGCGCTTTACCGAAGCGCCGCGCGTACAAGTGCGCCACATCCTGCTGCCCGCTGCCAAAGACGATGCCGAAGCGCGCCACGTACAAAAACAACTGGCAGAACGCATCATCGCCGACCTGCAACAAGCGCCCGACCTGCATCACGCCTTCTGCACCCGCCTGCACCTCTCGCGCTGCCCTTCGCGCGCACAAGAAGGACGGCTGGGCGAGCTCCGCCCCGGGCAGACCGTGCCCGAATTCGAGCGGCAAATCTATGCGCTGGACGAAGGACTGGCAGCCAAACCCATCGCCAGCCGCTACGGTTGGCACGTTGTCTGGATAGAGCACAAACAGCCTGGCAGACCTGCCGCCTACGAAGACGTCCGCGACGACATCAAAAACTGGCTGCACGCGCGACGCGAACGCCAAGCCGTTGCCGACTACCTCTACGGTCTCGTTGCCCAGGCAAAAATCGACGGCATCGAACTGCGCCCGCAAGAAGAAAACATCGTCTTACAATAACCCCCGTTTACATACACGATGAGCGCTCAAGTGTATGTAAAAGGCCCCCCCTCCCCCGTGGGGGTGGGCTGGGGTGGGGGCAGCAAACAAACCGCGTAGCGACAACATCCCGAACCCTCTCATGAAAAACCCCGCCGCGACATCGCCCACCAAAAACCCCCTCCCCTGCGAAGCGGGGGAGGGTTGGGGAGGGGGTGTAAAAAAACGCGTAGCGACAAAACGGCCACACCATTCCCGTTTACATACACGATGAGCGCTCAGGTGTATGTAAAAAGCCCCCCTCCCCCGTGGGGGAGGGCTGGGGTGGGGGTACAACCCAAAGACCTCCTTTACAAAACAACCTAAAGACCTCGTTTACAT
>CAURAS010000013.1:0-13234 GCA_963522865.1 uncultured Cardiobacterium sp. | reverse complement strand
ACCACCGGATGCAGGGGAATATGGCGATGTTCATGTGATATCCCTCAAGCTGTTGCGCGGCAGCGACTGCTGTCCGCTGGCGATAATGTAGAGCAATCTGTGGAAAATAGCAATATTTTATTGTGATTTTTGTGGCTAATTTGTGGATATTTGTGTTAATGGTGTGGTCTTAGAAGGAAGCTGCCACAGCGGGTTCTCTTAACGATATAGCGATACTCATAAAGTCTCATACCAGGCGCGCCGCCGAAGACTGTACGTCGTTGTACGGCGAGGCGACGCAACGTCGTATGGGCTTTAGGGGGATTGCTATACATACATCTGAGCGCTCGATGTGTATGTAAATGGGAGATTGGTAGAGGATTAGACAACGAGGTGCGCCAACAAACCGCAACCTCCCCTTGGGGGGAGGTTGGGCTGGAACAGTAAATCATGCGCGTAGCGACGGCATCCAAATTGGTAAACCGCCCTTAACGGGAATCCCTACCACTGATTTACATACACATCGAGCGCTCAGCTGTATGTATAACGGTTTACCGATGTTTACAGATGCCGGTTCAGCCGTTTTTCGATGCGGCGGAAGATGCCAACGATGCACAGGGTGATGGCAAGGTAGATGACGGCCGCGGTGAGAAACGGCGCGAAGGGTTCGTAGGTGCGGGTGTAGAGGGTGTTGGCAACGCCGGTGATGTCAAGCAGGGTCGCGGTGCTGGCGATTGCCGAGCCGTGCAGCATGAAGATGATTTCGTTGCCGTAGGCGGGCAGCGCGCGGCGTGCCGCGCCGGGCAGGATGATGCGCCACTGGATTTGGCGGCGGTTCATGCCGAGGGCTTTTGCCGCCTCAATCTCGCCTTTGGGCGTGGTTTCGATGGCGCCGCGCACGATTTCCGCGGTGTAGGCGGCGGTATTCAGGATGAAGGAGAGCATGACCCACGGCCACGCCTGGCGCAACAGCGGCCACAGGGCGAGCTCGCGCACGCCGGGGATGCGGCCGATGACGAGGCCGATGCCGTAGTAGAAGATGTAGAGTTGTACCAGCATCGGCGTGCCGCGGAAGATGTAGCTGAATGCCATCACGGGCAGTTTCCACCAGATGGCGCAACGCGAGGAGAGCAGCATGCCGCAGGGTATGGCGATGGTGAGGCCGATGAGGAGCGAGAGCGCGACCAGCCACAGGGTCTGCCAGAGACCGCTGAGCCAGAGCGGCAGGTTGTCGGTGAGGATTTGTGTCCAGTGCATTCAGGTGCCTTCGATTTGGTATCCGGCGGAGTAACGGCGGCGCAGCCACCAGAGGATGGCGATGGAGAAGGTGGTGAGGATGAGAAACCACGCAGCCATCGCGCCGTAGAACCAGAAGCCGGCGAACAGGTCTTTTTTTTGTGCGCTGCGCGCGGCGGCGTTGGCGATGCGCACGATGTCCTGCAGGCCGATGATGGAGACCAGCGCGGTGTTTTTCATCAGTACCAGCCAGTTGTTGCCAAGTGATGGCAAGGCGTAGCGCAGCATTTGCGGCCAGGAGATGCGCCAGAAGATGCTTTTGCGCGAGAGGCCGTAGGCGCGCGCCGCTTCGATTTGTCCTTTGGGGATGGCAAGGAAGCCGCCGCGGAAGGATTCGGCCATGTAGGCGCCCATGACGAAGCCGATGACGAAGATGCCGGTGCCGAGCGGGTTCATGTCTAGATGCGGCCAGCCGAGTTTTTCGGCGAGCGCGTTTAACAGGTATTGGCCGCCGTAGTAGATGAGGAAGAGCTGGATGAGGTCGGGCACGCCGCGTACCAGGGTGGTGTAGGTGTACGCCGGGACGCGCAGCCACGGGTTTTTGCTCATTTTGCCGAGGCAGGCGAGCAGGCCGAAGGCAAGCGAGACGAGCAGGCCGAAGAGGGAGAGCTCAAGGGTGACGAGCGCCCCCTTGAGCAGGACTTCCCGGTATTCCAGCAGGATGGAAAGGCCGTTCATGGTTTATTTGGCCGTGCCGCCGGAGATGTCGTACTTGAAGTATTTGTCGTTTACTTTTTTGTACGCGCCGTTTTCTTTGATGGCTTTGAGCGCGGCGTTCAGTTCTTCGCGCAGGGCGTTGTCGTCTTTGCGCACGCCGATGGAGATGCCGGCGCCGAAGTATTCGGGGTCGTTGATTTCGCCCGCCACTTCAAAGCCTTTGCCTTCGTCGCGGCGCAGGAAGCCGTCTTCCATCACGATTTTGTCGGCAAAGAGCAGGTCAACGCGCCCGGCAAGGGCGTCCTGGTTGGCTTCTTCTTGCGAGGTGTAGCGCTGGATGTTGGCGTCGGGGAATTTGGCGGTGACGTAGTTGTCGAAAATGGAGGCGCGCAAGACGCCGACGACTTTGCCCTTGACGCCTTCCGGGGTCGGCTCGATTTTGCTGCCTTCGGCACGCACGAACAGGCCAGGGTTGCTGTAGTACGGGTCGGTGAAGGAGATGCTTTCGCGGCGCTCCGGCGTGTCGTTCATGGAGGCGAGGATGACGTCTATTTTTTTGGTTTGTAATGCCGGGATGAGGCCTTCCCAGTCGATGGGCTCAAAGCGGCATTCGCGTTTCATTTGTTCGCACAGTGCCTTGCCGATGTCGATGTCAAAGCCGGTCATCTGGCCATCGCTCCCCATTTCGGAGAACGGCGGATAGGTGCCGTCGGTGGAAAATATCAGCGGTTTGTCGGCTGCAAGGGCGTTGCCGGCAAAGCCGGCACACAGGGCTATGGCAAGTAGTTTTTTCATGTTGTTCTACCTTGGTTTATTTTGTGGTGCCAGCGGAGATGTCGTACTTGAAGTATTTGTCGTTTACTTTTTTGTACGCGCCGTTTTCTTTGATGGCTTTGAGCGCGGCGTTCAAGTCTGCGCGCAGGGCGTTGTCCTCTTTGCGCACGCCGATGGCAATGCCCGCACCGAAGTATTCGGGATCGTCGGTCTCGCCCACGGCTTCAAAGTTCTTGCCTTCGTCGTGTTGCAGGAAGCCGTCCATCACGATTTTGTCGGCAAAGAGTAAATCAACGCGACCGGCGACGGCAGCGGCATTGGCGTCTTCCTGCGAGGTAAAGCGCTGGATGTCAGCGTCGGGGAATTTGGCGGTCACGTAGTTATCAAAGATGGAGGCACGCAAGACGCCAACGACTTTGCCCTTGACGCCTTCTGCCGTCGGCTCGACCTTGCTGCCCGCCGCGCGGACAAACAGGCCGGGGTTGCGGTAATACGGGTCGGTGAAGGCGATGCTCTCGCGGCGTTCCGGCGTGTCGTTCATGGAAGCGAGGATGACGTCCACCTTGTTCGTTTTCAGCGCCGGAATCAGGCCTTCCCAGTCCAGCTGCTCGAAGCGGCATTCGCGCTTCATCTGTTCGCACAGCGCCTTGCCGATGTCGATGTCAAAGCCGGTCATCTGGCCGTCGCTCGCCATTTCGGAAAACGGCGGATAGGTGCCGTCGGTGGAAATCACCAGCGGCTTGCCGTCGGCAAAGGCCTGGGCAGCAAAAGCGGCACACAGGGCCGTTACAAGTAATTTTTTCATCTCTAAACCTCTTACCCTTTCAGGCTGTTGGACAAAAACTGGCGAACCCGCTCTGAATCGCTGTGGAAAAAGAGCTTTTCCGGTCGCCCTTCCTCTTCGATCTGCCCCTGATGCAAAAACATCACATGCGAAGACACCTCGCGGGCAAAACCCAACTCGTGTGTGACCACAACCATCGTTCGCCCCTCGGCCGCCAGCTCCTGCATCAGCCGCAGCACATCGCCGACCAGTTCCGGGTCAAGCGCCGAAGTTGGTTCATCGAACAGCAAGGCGTCGGGTTCCATCGCCAGCGCGCGGGCAATCGCCACCCGCTGCTGCTGTCCGCCGGAAAGCTGGTTCGGAAAATAATCGCGCCGCTCATACAGCCCGACCTTGTGCAACAGCGCCGCCGCGCGTTCCATCGCCTCGGCTTTTGGCACCTTCAGCACCTGGGTCGGCGCCTCGATCAGGTTCTGCATGACCGACATGTGTTGCCACAAATTGAAATTCTGGAAGACCATCGACAGCTTCGAGCGCACCCGCTGAATCTGGCGCAAACTGCCCGCCTCGCGGCGGCCGTGGCGCTTCTCCTTGATTTGCACCACTTCGCCGGCAACGCGCACCTCGCCACGGTCGGGCATTTCCAAAAAATTGAGACAGCGCAAAAAGGTACTCTTGCCCGACCCGGACGAACCGAGAATCGAGACCACATCGCCCTTGTGCGCCGTCAAAGAAATCCCTTTCAACACCTCGACATCGCCAAAGGACTTATGAATATCAACCGCTTGTAACGCAGGAACAGCATCCACCGGGACAACTCCAAAGAAGAAAGTCCGTGATTCTACACTACTGCGCCCCGCGGTAAAGCGAAAATCATGGCGCAAACCGCGTCGCTATTGCATCCTTACTGCCTGCGGTGCCTTGTTCATTTACATACACATCGAGCGCTCAACTGTATGTAAATGGGTCTGGCAGGGGCAACGAGCGCAGCGTAACCGCCTGTTATCTTTTATGCGGGCGGTTACGGACTTCGTCCTGACCGCCCCTACGCACTGCCCCTGTGAGGAAGAGTTGGGGGTTCGCTGACATACCTCAGCATTCATACAATACCCATCCATTTACATACACATCGAGCGCTCAGCTGTATGTAAAAAACGGCCACTTGCGTGGCCGTTTTCTCGTCAGGATTGGGCTTAGTTGCCGTTAGTATTGACCGTGCTGTATGCGTTGGCACCGTCATCACCCTGGAAGGTGTTGCTGTTGCCCAGTTTTTTCGCACCGAAGACGCCGCCCCAGTCGCCCGTTTCGTAGGCGGAGCCGTATTTGTCGTCCGGTTTGACCGAGTTGAACGAGCCGCCCATTTCTTCGGCTTCTTTGCCAAAGAAGGCCGCGCGGAAGTCCGCTTCGTCGTTGCCCGGTGCATAGGTGCGGTCGGCGGTGCCGAGTACGGTGTTGCCGGTGATGTCGCCCTCGAAGGACACCAGTTTGTCATGCACCACGTCCCGTTTGGTGGTGTCCACCAGCCAGGCGTTATAGACGTCGCCCTTGACTTTGCGGGTGGCGAAATCAACATCGGCTTCAACGAAGTTGCCCAGGCCAAGGGTGGCATTGCCAACGGTGCGGTTTATGGTGCCGTCAAAGGCGTTGGGCAGGTTCTTTTTCGGCTCGGGTGTGTGGATGTCGCCGGTGATGTTGTGGAAGTCGTTGTTGATGCCGTACATCAGCGCGTGGCCGTAGTAGGTCGCCTTGCCTTCTTTCGGCATGTCGTTGACGCCGGTCGCGTCTATGCCACGGAAGAAGTAGTTATCGACGCTGTCCGCTGTGCCTTTTTTCGCAAAGGGCGCGCGCAGGAAGCCGTCGCCAAAGGGGCCTTCGCCGTGGTCAAGGTCAAGTTGGGTGGTGACGCGACCGTATTGCACTTTTTGCAGGGTCATTGGCTCGGCACCGATGCTGTAGAGCTCCGGCTCGCTGTCCAGATCGTAGGTGAAGCGCTGGTTGCCCTGCACGTAGTAAGGCGCTGCCAGGGTGCCTTTTACCTGGGCGACGAAGGAGCGCGCGCCAAGGTAGCTGTTCATGCTCATCGGCCGGGTTTGGTCTTTGTCGGTATCACGCCAGGCAAGGTGGTAATGGCCGAAGATGCGGGTGGTGGTCTTGTGGTGATCCTGCCACGCGCCGTCTTTCCATTGCACTTCTTCCCCCAGGGTCGGGCGGCCGCCGCCGACGCGGATCAGGCCGTTGGTGATGTCGCCGGTCGGCTGGATTTCCAGGTCGCCATCGCGGGCGTTTTTGCCGTTGTTGGTGCCGTTCGCCCATACCAGGTCTTCCTGCCCTTCGCCTCTCTTGCCGCCGGGATTCAGCGGGTTGTCGTTGGTGTTGATGTCCACCCGGCGCGCGCGCGGATCCCAGCCTTCCAGCGTTGCCCAGTTTTCAAAGGCGCTGTCCGGCGTACTCCACCAGATGAGGTTGGCGCCGTATTTGCGCTCGTATTCGGGTCTGTAGCCGGGGGTGCCGGGTTTCCAGATGCGTTCGTCGTTGTAACGGATGGTGCGTGCGAATTCTTGCCAGCCGTAGTAATGCGGCCCACGGAAGGCGCCGGTTTCGCCACCGCCCAGATTTTGCCACGTCCAGCGCGTGTATTGGGCATTGGTGGTCAGGAGCGGGTTGCCGCTGGTAATGCTGGGGTCGGTTTCCAGCTTCCAGTTTGCGGTGCAGTTCACCTGGGTGTTACCGCATTCGGTTCCGGTGCCGCCATATTGATTTGCCTGCTGCTGTGTCGAGTTTCCTGAAGCATCATATTGTGTGTATGACCATACCTGGTTCAGCGTCCATTCCCAGGTGTTGGCTTTCGGGTTGCGCAGCGGGCGCACGGCCTGGCCGACACGGATGGCGGTGAATTCTTCCTGCTCAAGGTAGGTGTGGTCGTGGGTGTACTGGTTGTTGCGGGTATGGCTGAACTGTCGGCGGGTTGCCTCGTTATACGGCACGTTCGGATAGCGCGGTTGTGCGGCGCCCTTGTAATGCGGGTATTCGAGGTTTTGCATCGGGTAGCGCGGGTAGCCGCCTCGTCCCCAGTAGTTTTGCGGGTAGTTGGTGGTCGTCCAGTCCACGGTATCGCTGTCCGCATTCAGGTTTTTCCAGGCGTTTGCCCGCGCGGCATCATCGTTTGCACGGTTCGCGTCCCCGGTTGCCCCGTCCAGGCTGCCGTATTTGACTTCGTTATTGACGATGTAGCCGTCGGATTTCGGCCCGTCGCCCAGACCGTTGTTCACGGCGTGCTGGTTGGTGCGGGTGAAGGTGCTGGTCGGGTTTGTCTTGAGTTCTGCGGTCAGTCCTGCCAGGTTATTGGTGAAGGGTGCGGCAGGCGGCGTCAGGCTGACATGTGTCTGATCGGCAGCAGTGGCTCTGGGATAGGGATCGGTTGCCGTCGGGTGGGTGGTGAGCAGGGTCGGATCGGAGCTGTGCGGGTAATCGACGTGCGGCTGGCGGTATTCGTAGCGCAGGGTGTAAACGTGGCCGACGCGCTCGCGGGTGAATTCGCGGTCTTTGTCGGTGTTGTTCTGGATGTGGGTGTCGATGTTGTGCGTGGTCGGGTCGAGGCGGTTGTTGGCATCGGCGAAGACGGCTGAGCCGACCTGCTTGTAGGCACCCGCCAGGATGTCCACGTTTTTGAAGTTCTCGGTTTGCAGCGCCGGGGTTTCTTGCGGCTTGCCTTCGGCAGTCAGCGGATCGGTGTCCAGGCCGCCCGCGAATTGGGCGCGCACCGCTTCGTCATCCTTGCGCTCAAGGTCGCGGCGGGCGAGGACGATGTTGGTCAGGCTCGGGTTTTGTTCGTCCAGGGAGACGCCGAGCAGCGGGGTGGCAGAGGCCGGTTTGGTGGGGTTGTAGATGCGGTCGTATTCGGAGGCTTCGCGGCGGATGTATTGCAAACCGCCGACGGTGCTTTCTTTGGTCAGGTCGCGGCCATCCACGACTTTGGTGCCGGTGGGGTCAACGATTTTGTCGTCGGTTTTGGCTTCCGGCTGTGGTTGCGGGCTGTCCGGCGCGGGTGCGGGCGTCGGGTTCTGCGCTTGCGGGTCGGCCGGGGGATTGGTGGTGTTATTGTCGCTACCGCCACAGGCAACAACGCCCAGGGCAATCATGATGGCGAGGGAGAGATGGGTTGGTTTCATTCGGTTTGTCTCTTTTTTCGGGTTGGGGAGTTCCTGCGTGCCGGACGCAAACAGGTTGGGAGGGGGAAAGGTTTTGGCGCGCGATTATGGATAATCCCGCGCCAGTTATTACCGCATAATGACGATACGGCCAGACAATTATAATGTTTTCCCCATGCCAATGCGCGCAGTTTGCGCGATTGCCGCGTCATTTTTATGAAATGATGCTGTCGCCATCGTGCTTTTTTTGGGGCGGTGGGTTAATGTTTTTCTGTTTCCGCAGGAAGGTTATACATACACCTGAGCGCTCGTGGTGTATGTAAACAAAATGGGGGATGACGGATAGCGAAATTTGCAGACTAACCCTCCTTCATGAGGGAAGGGGGTAGTGCGTAGGGGCGGTTAGGACGAAGTCCGTAACCGCCCACATAACCAATAACGGGCGGTTACGCTGCGCTAACCGCCCCTACCAGACCCATTTACATACACCTGAGCGCTCGATGTGTATGTAAAGCGCGAACCTTCAATGTGTAAAGCCACATCGTTTACCCCCACCCCAGCTCTCCCCCGCTGCGGGCTTCGCCCTGTGAGGGAGAAGGTTGTTCTGAGGTGTACCAACAAACCCCACCCCAGCCCTCCCCCACGGGGGAGGGAGTGGTTTATGGATTTACATACACCTGAGCGCTTGATGTGTATGTAAATGAGCGGATGCGTTGTCGTGTTAGGGTTTTTGTTGTCCTGCCAGTTGTTGCAGCAATTCGTGGCTGCGGCGCACTTGTGCGATTTTTGGGTGGTCGGGGTAGTGGTCAATGAGTTGTTGCAGGAGGTGTAGTGCTTTGTCGCGCTGGCCTTTTTTGTCCAGCGCGCGGGCGGCGCAGTAGTAGTTTTCGAGGATGTGTTTGTGGCCGGGGTGGCGTTGGGCGAAGTTGCGGGTAAGCGCGAGGACGATGTCGTAGTCGTTATGCTCAATGGCCATGCGTGCCAGCGGTTGTATCCAGTCGGCGGGCAGGCGCGCCGGGTCGTCCAGCGCCATGTTTTCTACCGCTTTGCGCACGAGGAGGTAGCAACGTTCGTTGCCTTGTGCGGCGGCTTCTATCAGGCGCTGTTCGAGGGTTTGCAGCGCGTCATAGCGGCGGTGCACGCTGTAGTGTTCGTAGAGGCGGCGGTAGGCGGGGAAGTATTGGGCGATGTTGTGCTGCGCCGTAGCGTAGGGCAGGAGCAGGGCTTCCATTTGGTCGAAGCTGCCTTCGTTGCGCAGGGTGTCGGCGGCAAGCAGGTCTTGCGCGAATTGTTTTTTTTCGGCGTCGTCCATGCGGTAGGTGTCGGCTTCGTAGAGGGCGCGCTGTTCGGCTTCGCTCAGTCCTTGCGGGACGTCGGCGCGCATGAAGTAGCCGATGTACATGTAGATAAGGGCAACGGCAAGGACGACGACGATTTGCATACTGATGATGATCAGGCCTTCGCTGCGCATCAGGGCGGCAAGGAAACCGAAAACGAAAGACAGCGAAAAGGCGACCAGTAGCGGGAACAGCAGCAGGGCAAGGTAATTTTTAATCCCCATGTTGTTGATGGTGATGAGCCAGGCGCGCGGGCTGATCATGCTGAAGATGCTGTCGTTGCCGATGAGGTTCATCACCATCGCCGGCATGAAGAGGCTGTTGATGAGGATGAGGCAGAGTTGCCAGCTTCTCAGGCCAAAGATGAAAGCGATTGGCAAGGTGGCGAGCGCCAGCAGGATGCTGCCGACGATGTATTTGAGCGGGGTGAGGAAGGGCACGACGCTGACCGGGGCGAAGGGCACGGGCTCATCTTCCATGCCTTCGGAGAGGCGGAGGATGCCGTCGAACATTTTGCAGAGAAAGAGGAAGACGGCGATGATTTTCAGCGTAATCATGCTGTAATTGACCGGGATGGCCTTGCTGGCTTCCATCATGGCGGTGAAGCATTTGATATCCGTCTCCGGATTGCAGTTGAGATCTACACCTTGTGCCTGAAGGATTCCTTTTATGGTGTCGAGTTGTTTCAGGGCTTCGAAGACGTCCAGGCAGAGGACGATGGCAAGGATGCCCAGGTAGAGCGCGTTGCCGGGGCGGAAGAGAAAGTGGATGGCACGTTTGAGTTTGTTGAGGTTTTCGTTCATGGCAGTGGGCGGGTTAGGGGGTGGTTTGTAGTGGTTGCGCGCGCGGCGGCTGGTAGTAGGCGGGGTAGAGGTAGATAAGGCTGAAGGCGGTGGTATTGCAGAGGTCGGTGAGGATGATGGTGGCCTTGGCGTCTAGGTGGTCAAGGGGCAGGTATTGCAGCAGATAATTTGCGGCAAACAGGAGTGCCGCTTGGACGAGGAGAATGGTGGCATATTTGCCGATACCGATGGCGCGGATGGTGGCAATCCACTCGCCCGGGTTGATCATGCTGAGGATGCTGTTGTCGCGGACGAGGTTCAGCAGTGCTGCGGTGACAAAAAGCCAAATGCTGATGAGGAGCAGGTATCCCGCCATTTCATGCACCAGCGGGTATTTGGCATAGATTAAGGGGCAAGGCGACCGGCAGCAGCGCGAGGCCAAGCAGGAGGAGGCCGATGTTGTATTTGAGGGGCAGGAAGGGGGAGATGATACTCACTGGCGTGAAGGGAACGGGTTCGAGTTCTCGACCAGCCGCAATGCGGGCGATGCCGTCAAAGAGTTTGCAAAGGCAGAGGTATTGCACCGCCAGGTAGCCGATAAGGACGGCATGGCCCGGTTCGGGCACTTTTTCTTTGCTTTGGGTGAGGAGGAGGTGGAGGACGAGGTCGCCCTCGTCCTGGTATCCGTAAAGGATGAGCGCGTAGAAAGCGAGCGTGCTGCCGCCGAGGTAGAGGAGGTTGGCGGAGCGAAGGAGGTAGAAGATGGTGCGTACGAGGTTGTTGAGTGACTGTTCCATAGCGGTATTTGTGGGGGTGTTGATAAGACAGCCATGTTACACGACTTCGTTCTGCCCGATATACATACACTTGAGCGCTCGTAGTGTATGTATAACTGTGTCAGTTTTTCCCGCCCGGCAGTTTCGGCAGCTCCGGCCAGTCGCGCAGTTGGCGTGCCGGTTGGTCGGGGCTTTCGGGGAAGTAGATGTCCTGTTTCGGGTAGGCGATTTCGATGCCATGCGCGCGGCAGGTTTGCCAGATGCGCTCGATGACGAGGTGGCGGCTAGTCAGGCGGTGGTGGTTTTGCATGTGCACATGGAACTGGATGCGCCAGGTCATGCCGCGCGGCGAGTAGTCATAGGCAAAGGCGCCGTAGTCGTGTTCCTGGCTGTCGAGGATGTGGTCTTCTTCGGCCAGTTGCGCCAGCGTTTGCGTCAGCAGTTGTTTGACGTAGCCGGGGTCGTGACGGTAGCCGAGGTCGAGGTAGAGAAGGACGCGGGTGATGGGGTCCTGGTGCGACCAGTTCATGAAGGCGCTGGTTACGAAGTCGGAGTTGGGCAGGATGACGCTTTCGTTGTTGAAGGTGGTGATGGTCAGCGAGCGCATGCCGATGCGCTCGACCGTGCCTTCGTAGTTGCCGACGGTGATGATGTCGCCGTTGCGCAAGGGGCGCTCGATGAGCAGCAGGATGCCGCTGATGAAGTTGTTGGCAATCGTCTGCATGCCGAAACCGATCCCGACACCGAGCGCACCGGCGAAGACGGTGAAGGCGGTGAGGTCTATGCCGATGACGCGCAGCGCGAGGAAGAAGCCGAGGGTAACGGCGGCGTATTGGCTGAAGACGGAGAGGCTGTTACGGATGCCCAAATCGGCGATGGCGTGGTAGATCCAGCGGTAGCTGAAGGATTTTATCCAGCCGCCGACGCGGTAGATGATGTAAAGCAATATGCCCATCAGCAGGATGTTGAGCAGGGTGAGGTGGCTGTTGTCGCCTTTGGTGATGGGGGTTTTGAGCAGGGTCAGCGTTTCCTGGATGACCGGGGTGTGTTCGTCCCAGCCGTAGGCGCCTTGCAGCAAGCGGAGGATGAGGAGCAGGCTGCCGTAGGTGAGGAAGGTGTGGATGGGGTTGATGACGTCCTGCGTCCAGAAGACGCCGCGGCCGGTGCGCAGCGCGTAGCGTTTGGCGCGGCGCGCACTGTCTTTGAGGATGGCAGTGATGGCAACCCAGATGAGGGCGTAGAGGATGAAGATGAGCAGGTGTTTGGCGATAATCCAGGCGAGGTTGAGGTAGCCGAGCGTGCCAATCAGACCGAAGGCGAGGATGCCCGCCGGAATGGCGCGGATGAGCGGGCGCAGGATGCGGTAGGTGGAGTATTCCTGATAGAAGCCGTCCATGTAGGCGAGGCTGCGGCTGGTGGCGCGCCAGACGGGGATGCCGACGAGCAGGTTGTAGAGGGCGAAAATCCAGCGGTAGGCGTCGGTGATGAAGTTGTCGTCCAGAATCCAGTCGGCCATGAGGACGAGCGAGAAAAGCAGGCTGCCGACGGCAGCGTAAATGATGGTCGGGCGGAGAATGCGGCGCTTTTCCGGGGAGGCGATGAGGCCAGTGGATATGAGGTTGCGCGCGGCGTAATACGGGATGGTGTTAAACAGCAGCACCGCGGGCAAAAGGCGCAGCATATGCGAGGCGGGCGCGGTGATGCCGCTGGTGTGAATGAGGACGAGCGCGAACTGAAACAGCGCCAGATACGGCAGATTGTTCTTCAGCATCTTGCAGAGGAAAAAAAGCAGGCGCGCGGCGAAAGTGAGCTTCTTCTGGCTGGCATAGCGGCGAATGGCGCGGTTCAGCAGGCGGATAAAAGCGAGAGTCGCGAGCGGCAGGACGACGGCGGCGAAGGCGAGCAGCAGCCATTGCGGCACGGTGAGCGCCTGCAAACTGCGGTAGAGCGTTTGCAGGGCGACCGCATACTGGCCGACGAACATCCCGCCCGTTTTCAAAATCGCGGTCAAGCGCTGCGGCAGCGCGGCAAGCTCACCACCGAAGCGGTACTGTTTAGTGAGTTCATCCTTGGCGAGCTGCGTGTACTGGCGGTCGGCGATGTCGCGGTTCATCTTCAGGCTCATCATGTTGTTGTCCAACAGGATTTTTAACCGCTGGAACTGCTCCTCCACCGCCTTGCGCCGGGTGGCGACCGCCTCCGGCACCGTGCCGCGCTGCCGTTCGTACAGTAGGAACTGCTCGCTGATGATGTGCTGGCTGTTATCGAGCTGCGGTTGCAGCGTCTCGAAACGTTGCAGCGTCGTCCCCAACTCGGCGCGGATGCGGTCAATCCGCTCCAGCGACAGCGACGTCAAATCGGCAAACTGCAACTCCTGCAAACGCCCCTCCAGCGCCAATAACTCATGCTCGCTGTTAGTGAAAAAAATCTGCGTATTGACCAGCGCCAGCTCAATATAGCGGTCAAGCCGCGCCTCGCGGCTGAGGCTGCCGCTGTTCAACTGCCCGCTCAACTGCGCCAACTGCCGCTCCAGCCGCGCCAACGCCTCATCGCGCGTCTTCGCCGTGCCGCCGCCCTGACGCGACTCCAAATAACGCTCATTAAAACGCTGATAGCGCGCCTCCAGCGCACTCCGGAACTGCTCGGCAATCGCCACCGCCTGCACCAGCGCATTGCGCTGGCGCTGCAACAACTGACTGTG
>CAURAS010000012.1:0-13610 GCA_963522865.1 uncultured Cardiobacterium sp. | reverse complement strand
TCGCCGCCAGCGTGGTGGATTTACCGGAACCGGTCGGGCCGGTAACCAATACAAGGCCACGCGGCACGTCAATAATATCGACGAATTTTTCCGGCGCTTTCAGATCCTCAAGCGACAGCACGCGGCTCGGAATCGTCCGGAACACCACCGCCAGACCGCGGTTCTGGTTGAAAACGTTAACCCGGAAACGGGCGATACCTTTCACTTCCGTAGAAAAGTCCGCTTCCCAGTGCTCCTCAAAATTCTTCACCTGCGTATCGGTCATGATGGAATAAATCATGTCGCGCAGTTGCTGGCGGTCCAGCGGCGGCAGGTTGAGGCGCTTGATATCGCCGTCCACGCGAATCATCGGCGGCAATTCAGAACTCAAGTGCAAGTCCGACGCCTTCTGCTTGTCGGTAAACCGCAGCAGGTCGTCCAGTTTGGTTTCGTGCTTATCACTCATGGCAGCATCCTTTTTCTTTCCTTACAAAAAATCAAGGAATGTATTTTACCGAAAAACGCCACAAAACAAAGCCAAACTTCACGCCCGCCCCAGGCAAACATGATAAGATTCGCGCAATTTTCACCCAGCCAGACCCAAGGATACCCGCCCATGACCACAACCATCGGTTTTCTCGGCGCCGGCCACATGGGCGCCGCGATCATCAGCGGCCTGCTCGCAGACCAAGAAAACGGCTTCACCGGCAAACAAATCCACGCTACCTGCCGCACCCCGGCAAGCGCCGCCGCCCTCAAACAAATCCACGGCATCAACGCCCACACCGACAACCGCCAGCTCGTCAAAGACTGCGACTACCTCATCCTCGGCGTCAAGCCGACACAAATGAAAGCGCTGTTGGACGAACTTGCCGAATACGACCTGGACGATAAAATCCTCATCACCCTTGCCGCCGGCATCCGCATCGAACACTACCGCCGCATCCTCGGCGACGACGCCGTCATCATCCGCGCCATGCCAAACCTCGCCGCCTCGCACCAGGCCTCGCTTACCGGCGTCTATAGCGACAGCGACCTCGCGCCCGAAGAAGAAGACCTCATCAACACCATCTTCAGCGCCATCGGCGAGACCGCCTGGCTGGATGATGAAACCCAAATCGACGGCATCACCGCGCTCTCTGGCAGCGGCATCGCCTACTTCTTCCGCCTGATGCAGGCGATGCTGGACGCGGGCGAACGCTACGGCTTTGAGCGCGACGAACTCTACGACATCATCACCTGGACGGCCGTCGGCGCAGGTACCCTCGCGCTTGACAACAACGCCACCCCGCCCGAATTCGCCGACTACTGCAAACACATCGCCGTCCCCGGCGGCACCACCGAAGCGGCACTGAACATCTTTAACAACGCCAACCTCGACCGCATCGTCGATGACGCCATGGCCGCCGTTGCCGCGCGCAGCCGCGCCATTGCCGACGAACTCACCCGCGACTGGTAACCCCCGACCAAAAATACCACACTCACCCATGCAAGACCTCATCATCTTTATCGGCAAACTCGCCATCGCCCTCTTTATCGTCCGCTTCCACACCAACCTCTACCGCCTCGGCTTCAACCCCGTCGCCAGCAAACTGAACCGCACAACCGACCCGCTCGTCCTGCCCTTCCGCAAACTGCTGCCGCCCTCACGCTTTGACATCGGCGCAGTCATCGTCGCCGCCATCATCGCGCTCTTCGTCGCCTTCATCCTCATCCCCGGCACCGTCGCCCTGCCCATCGCCCTGCTCATGCTGATAAGCGTCTGGCTCAACACCGTCTTCTACGCCATCCTCATCACCGTCATCGGCTCCTGGCTACAAACCGACCCGCGCCAGCCGGTGATGCAAATCGCGCTTTCCTGCTGCGAATGGCTGATGGCGCCCTTGCGCCGCATCATCCCGCCGGTCGGCATGCTCGACTTCACCCCGATGGCGGCGCTCTTCCTCATCTACCTCGCCCAGCGCGGCATAGCCACCTTCATCCTCGGCGGCATGAGCGGCTAAACCATGCCCGCCGCCCAATGGGAACACGGTGACCTCATCCTCGCCGTCAAAATCACCGCGCGCGCCAGCCGCGACCAATGCCAGGGCATCCATGACGAACGCTACAAAATCGCCATCACCGCGCCGCCCGAAGACGGCAAAGCCAACAAACACCTCATCGCCTGGCTCGCCAAAACCTTCGCCGTCGCCAAAAAAAGCGTCACCCTGCAAAGTGGCGAATATAGCCCCCTAAAAACCCTGCGCATCACCGCCCCCAAACACCTGCCGCCTGACTGGCAACTGCCCGAACAACCATGAAATACCCCATCCATTACGACGTCCTCGTTGTCGGCGGTGGCCATGCCGGCGTTGAAGCCGCTTGCGCCGCGGCCCGCATGGGCGCACGCACCCTGCTGCTGACACACAACATCGAAACCATCGGCCAAATGAGCTGCAACCCCGCCATCGGCGGCATCGGCAAAGGCCACCTTGTCAAAGAAATCGACGCCCTCGGCGGCATCATGGCGCGTGCGGCCGACCGCGCCGGCATCCAATGGCGCATCCTCAACCGCCGCAAAGGCCCCGCCGTGCGCGCCACCCGCGCCCAGGCCGACCGCATCCTCTACAAAGCAGCGGTACGCGACCTCGTCGAAAACCAGCCCAACCTCGACATCTTCCAAACCCCCGTCACCGACCTCATCCTCGAAGGCACGCGCATCGCCGGCGTCAAAAGCCAACACCAAATCGACTACTACGCCACCGCCACCGTCCTCACCGCCGGCACCTTCCTCGGCGGCAAAATCCACGTCGGCCTCAACAGCTTTGCCGGCGGCCGCGCGGGCGACCCGCCTGCGAACGAACTCGCCGCCCGCCTGCACGACCTGCCCTTCACCCTCGCTCGCATGAAAACCGGCACCCCGCCGCGCCTGGACGCGCGCACCGTCGATTACAGCCGCATGGAAGCCCAACCCGGCGACACCCCGCTGCCCGTATTCTCCTACCTCGGCAACGCCGCCGAACACCCGCGCCAAGTCGCCTGCCACATCACCCGCACCAACGAACGTACCCATGACATCATCCGCGCCTACATCGACCAGGCGCCGATGTACGCGGGTGTCATCAAAGACGCCTTCGGCCCGCGCTACTGCCCGTCCATCGAAGACAAAGTCATGCGCTTTGCCGACAAAGACAGCCACCAAATCTTCATCGAACCCGAAAGCCTCACCACCAACGAACTCTACCCGAACGGCGTCTCCACCAGCCTGCCCTTTGCCGCACAAATCGCCTACATCCAGACCATCCCCGGCCTCGAACACGCGCGCATCACCCGCCCCGGCTACGCCATCGAATACGACTACTTTGACCCACAACACCTCAAACACAGCCTCGAAAGCCGCGCCATCGAAAACCTCTACCTCGCCGGACAAATCAACGGCACCACCGGCTACGAAGAAGCGGGCGCACAAGGCCTGCTCGCCGGCATCAACGCCGCCCGCCGCGCGCGCGACCTCGAACCCTGGTACCCCGAACGCGAACAAGCCTACCTCGGCGTCCTCATTGACGACCTCATCACCCAAGGCACACGCGAACCCTACCGCATGTTCACCAGCCGCGCCGAACACCGCCTGCTCCTGCGCGAAGACAACGCCGACGCCCGACTGACTACCATCGGCCACGAACTCGGCGTGGTGGACGAACACCGCTACCGCACTTTCAACGAAAAAATGGAAGCGCTCGCGCGCGAACAAGAACGCCTGCGCCATACCCTCATCCGCCAAGAACACCTGCCCGGCCTGACGCAGAACCTCGCGGCGAGCGAACTGCTCAAGCGCCCGGAAATCGACTACGCGACCCTTGCCGCCCTGCCCGGCTTCGCTGCCCCCCCGCTGGACGAAGCCGTCATCGAACAAATTGACATCGCCGCCAAATACGCGGGCTACATCGAACGCCAACAGAGCGAAGTCGCCAAACTCAAAGAAAACCGCGCACACCGCCTGCCGGTGCCCTGCGACTACCGCGCCATCCACGGTCTCTCGGCAGAAGTCGCGGAAAAACTGGACAAAATCCAGCCGGAAAACCTCGACCAAGCAGCACGTATCCCCGGCGTTACCCCCGCCGCCCTCTCGCTCCTGCTCATCTACTTGAAAAAACACCACAACCCCAAAAATGCGCCTCTCTCTCCGGGACTGGAACAGCTCGGGCAAGCGAGAGAAACGTTGGAATGAAGGCAAAAATACCCAAATTCCAAATGACCCAAACCACCTGACATCAAAAACCATGAGCCACAACCCCAAACAACCCCCTGCTGACAAACCCGACTGGGGCGAACCCGTCTTCCCCATCCACGCGCCCTACCCCGGCGGCTACAGCCCGATGAACAGCCCGCGCTTCCCCGGCATCGCTGCCGACGCGCCGCCACTTGCCAACAAAATCCGCATCACCACGGCTCCCAAACCCACGCCGTCCCCGGAACCCGTGGCACAAGAAGCGCGGACGGAGGCCGCAGAACCTGCGCCCCGCCCGCCACGAACCCCATCCCAAACCAAACCCAAGGACCCCCGTATGGCACTCGGAAAACTCCTCTTTGGTGGCGGCAACCGCCGCACGCCCGTCCTCGAATGGCAAAAACTCAAAAGTCGCAACAACAAATACACGCCGGAACTCTACCGCACCGCCGTCCCCGGCGGCTGGCTCATCAGCCAGAGCTTAACCGGCGGCCTCGTTTTCCTCCCTGACCCAGATCACGAATGGGATGGCGACTCCCTCAGCCTCTACCCGGACAACAACGACTGATTCCTCGCCCGCAGCCATGCGGGCTTCCTTTATCCCCTACCCGCGTTATACATACACATCGAGCGCTCAGGTGTATGTATAGCTATCCCACGTATTCCATACAACCCAGTCTTCATGTCCGCAGAAGAAAGGACTTTCTTCTGCAGCTTATGGTATGAAATACACATGAAGTCTCATACCAGGCGCGCCGCTGAAGACCGTACTCCGTTGTACGGCGAGGCGGCGCAACGCTGTATGAGGCTTGAGAAGGATTGCTATACATACACATCGAGCGCTCAAGTGTATGTATATCCACCCAACCTTGAAATCTACCCTGATGACAAAACCGCTCCTGCTCCTTTTCGCCTTGCTCCTTGCCGCCTGCGGCCATATCGAATACCAGCCGCTTGCGACCATCGACCGCGTCAATCACGCGCGCGGCTACCGCCTGCAACACGTCTTCCATGAACAGCAGGACGACGACCTCTTTCTCGTCCTCCTCTTCTCCGGCGGCGGCACGCGCGCGGCCGCCTTTGGCTATGGCGTGCTGGAAGTGCTGGCAGCGACGCCCATCACCGGTCACGGCAAAACCGCCAGCCTGCTGGAAAAAATCGACCTCGTCCACGGCGTTTCCGGCGGCTCGATACTTGCCACCTACCTCGGCCTGCACGGAAAAAACACCGTGCCGCGTTTCGAGCGCGAATTTTTGCAGCAAAACCTGCAAAGCACCGTGCTGCGCCAGCTTCTTTCCCTCGCCAACCTGCCGCGCCTCACCAGTTCGCAATACGGGCGCGGCGATTTGCTTGCCGAAGAACTCGACCGCCTCCTTTACCACGGCGCGACCTTTGCCGACCTCGCCGAACGCCGCCAGGGACCGTTCGCCGTTATCAGCGCCACCGACATGAGCCTTGGCCAGCGCGTGGAATTCACGCAAGAACAATTCGATGCCCTCTGCCTCGATTTGAACCGCCTGTCCATCGCCCGCGCCGTCGCCGCCTCCAGCGCGGTGCCGCTTATCTTTGCGCCGATTACGCTGAACAACCATGGCGGCCATTGCCACTACCAGCCGCCGCCGCGCGCCCGCGACGATGGTGAAACCCTCGCCCGCTACATCGCACCCTATCAGGACAGCGCCGCCCGTCCCTACATCCACCTGCTTGACGGCGGCCTGACCGACAACCTCGGCCTGCGTAGCCTGCTCGATTTCGCCGACATCCACGGCGACGACAACCTGTATCGGCAAATCACCGGCGGCAACATCCGCGACGTGGTCGTCATCAGCGTCAATGCCCAAAACCGCCTCGACAGCGCCATTGACCAAAGCCCGAAAATCCCCGGCCTGCGCGACGTCGTCACCGCCATCATCCACGTCCCTATTAACGAAAACACCCAGCAAAGCATCCGCAACTTCCAGCGCTTCACCGCACAATGGAACCAAAACCGCCGCAACGGCGAGCATCCGGTGGCGCTGCACTACATCAACCTGGATTTGAACGACCTGCCCGACGGCGCGCTGAAAAAGCGCGTGCTCAACATCGGCACTACTTTCTACCTGCCGGAAGCGGATATCCGCGACCTGCGGCAAAGCGCGAAAATCCTCCTGGAGCAGAACGAAACCTGGCGCAACCTGCCGGGGCGCAACGGCAACTGGCGCACGCTGCCCTAATTTTTTACATACACATTGAGCGCTCAGGTGTATGTAAATGACAGCGACGGAAGCCACAGAGCAATCCCCTCACGCTGCGTCTTCCCTGTAGGGGATCAAGGTGGACGACGAACCAGCCGCACCACGACGCCACCCGATAAATCCAGGCACTATTTGCCGTTTACATACACATTGAGCGCTCAGGTGTATGTAAATGACAGCGACGGAAGCCACAGAGCAATCCCCTCACGCTGCGTCTTCCCTGTAGGGGATCAAGGTGGACGACGAACCAGCCGCACCACGACGCCACCCGATAAATCCAGGCACTATTTTCCGTTTACATACACATTGAGCGCTCAGGTGTATGTAAATGACAGCCTAGATGAGGCGTTCCCGCAAATCAAACCCGTCGCCACAGGTTGCGCACGGTGTCTTCGTAGATGGCGGCAAGCGGGGCGAGGTCGGCGACGGCAACGTGTTCGTCGATTTGGTGCAGGGTGGCGCTGTCCGGACCAAATTCGACGGTTGCCGCGCCGTATTTGGCGAGGAAGCGCGCGTCTGAGGTGCCGCCGCCGGTGTCCAGTTGCAGTGTTTCGCCGGTGTGGGTGGCGACGGCGGCGTGCAGGGCGGCAATCAGCGCGGCGTTTTCGGTGAGGAAGGGTTCGCCCGACAGTTTCCACTGGTATTCGGCGCGGATACCGCTGTTTTGTAATGTTTCTTCGATGAGTGCGGTCGCTTGCGCTTGTAGGCTGGCAGCATCGTGTTCGGTGTTGTAGCGCCAGTTGGCTTTGCAGCTTGCGGTCGCGGGGACGACGTTTTCCGCGCCGGTGCCGGCGGCGAGGTTGCTCACCTGGAAGCTGGTCGGTGGGAAGTGGGCGTTGCCGTCGTCCCAGCGGGTGGCGGCAAGGCGGGCGATGACCGCGCCGAGGGCGTGAATAGGGTTGCGCACGTTTGCCGGATAGGCGACGTGCCCCTGTTTGCCGTGCAGGGTGAGGTGTAAATGGAGCGAGCCGCGGCGGCCGTGGCGGGCGCGGTCGCCCAAGCGCGCGGCGGTCGAGGGTTCACCAACAATGCTGTAATCAATGTGGACGCCTTCTTGCGCGAGCTGGGCGAGGACGGCTTTGCTGCCGTGCGTGCCGTCGCCTTCTTCGTCGCTGGTGAGCAGCAGCGCGAGAGTGCCGGGGTGCGGCGCGGCGGCGAGGCGCTCCAGGGCGACGGCCATCGCGGCAACACCCGCTTTCATGTCGGCAGCGCCACGGCCGTAGAGTTTGCCGTCGCGAAAGGTTGGCGCAAACGGCGGCGAGGTCCAGGCGGCAAGGTCGCCGGGCGGAACGACGTCAGTGTGTCCAGCGAAGGCGATGAGCGGCGCGCCACTGCCGTGCGTCGCCCAGAGATTGTCGGTGTCGCCGAGGCGGAGATGGCGGATGGTAAAGCCTGCCGCGTGCAGACGGGCGGCGATCAGCGCTTGGCAACCGGCGTCGTCGGGGGTGATGGAGGGGCGGCGGATGAGTTCTTGTAGCAGGTCAAGGGTGGGGTTCATGGAGAGCGTCCAGAATTTTTATTCAACGGGGTAAAAGAAAACCGGATGACAGTGCATCCGGTTTTTTGCTTGCAAGTAGATTTAGGCTTTGCCAACCGATTTGGCGAGCGCTTCGTCGTACACGCCGTAGAGGACGAGGCTGTGGTCTTCCAGTTCGTAGCCGTATTCGCGCGCGACTTCTTTCAGGCGCTTGGCGATGGCCGGGTCGTAGAATTCCACCACTTTGCCGGTTTTGACGCAGATGAGGTGGTTGTGGTGGTCGCCGTTGTCGATTTCAAAGACGCTGTGGTTGCCTTCGAAGTTGTGGCGTTTGAGGATGCCGGCCTGCTCGAATTGGGTGAGGACGCGGTACACAGTAGCAAGGCCGATGTCCTCATCCGCCTTGAGCAGGATTTTGTAAACGTCTTCCGCGCTCAGGTGGCGGTCGTTGTCGGTGGTTTCGCGTTCCATGATTTCGAGGATTTTCATGCGCGGACCGGTGACTTTCAATCCGGCTTTTTTGATTTGGGCACTCATTACGGGGTCTCCTGAATTTGTTGTTTGCATGGCGGTATTATAAGGGGGCTGTGAGGGGGCGCAAGCAGCGCTTAGGATTTTTTCCTTTGTTTTTCAGTTAAAAAACCGGATGGGGTCATCCGGTTTTTTGGGGTTTGAGCGGCGCTCAGGCTTCGATGTGCGCGCGCAGCTGGTGCATCGCCTGTTGTTCGATTTGGCGGATGCGCTCGGCCGAGACGTTGTATTCGCTGGCCAGCGTTTGCAGGGTCGCCTTGTTGTCTTCGTTCAGCCAGCGTGCCTGGACGATGGCGCGGCTGCGCGGGTCAAGTGCCTGCAGGCCTTTTGCCAGTTTGCGCTGCATCAGGTTTTCGTGTTCGGCGTGTTCGGTGTGTTCCGCCGGGTCAATGCTTTCGTCTGCCAGCCATTGTGAGGGGCTGAAGTGGTCGTTGTCTTCGTCGTCGTCATTCAGCTCGAAGGCGATGTCCTGCCCGTGGATGCGGCTTTCCATTTCAAAGACGTCTTTGGTGCTGACGTTGAGTTCGTCGGCGATGACTTTGGCCTCGGCTTCGTTCAGCCAGTTCAGGCTTTTTTTCATGCTGCGCAGGTTGAAGAAGAGTTTGCGCTGCGCTTTGGTGGTGGCGATTTTGACCATGCGCCAGTTGCGGATGATGTATTCGTGGATTTCGCTTTTGATCCAGTGGACGGCGAAGGAGACGAGGCGCACGCCGCGCTGCGGCTCGAAGCGTTTGACGGCTTTCATCAAGCCGACGTTGCCTTCCTGGATGAGGTCGCCGAGCGGCAGGCCGTAGCCGGTAAAGCCGCGCGCGATGTGCACGACGAATTTGAGGTGGTGCACGATGAGGGTTTGCGCGGCGTTGATGTCGTTGGTTTCTTGCAGGGCGATGGCCAGTTTGCGTTCTTCTTCCGCATCCAGCGCCGGGATTTGTCGTACTTTGGCGATGTATTGGTCAATGTCTGTGCTGGAGGTAAGCCAGTTTTTATGCCTTGCAATCAGTGCGTTAGTTGTCATTCGATCTCCGTTTGTGTTTTGAATTTCTGTTCGTTGGCTGTTTTATGTTTTATTCCGCATATAGTAGCGCCTGGACAAATTCTTGTGCATTAAAGGGTCGTAAGTCTTCCGGCTGCTCACCAACGCCGATGTAGCGGATGGGGATGCCCAGTTTTTCGCTGATGGCAAAGAGGATGCCACCTTTGGCGGTGCCGTCCAGTTTGGTGACGGTGATGCTGTCGAGCTGCATCGCCTTGTGGAATTGTTCGGCCTGGCGCAGCGCGTTCTGGCCGTTGCCGGCGTCGATGATGAGCATGGTTTCGTGCGGCGCGGCGGGGTCGAGTTTGGCGATGACGCGCTTGATTTTTTTCAGTTCTTCCATCAGGTGATCTTGGGTGTGCAGGCGGCCGGCGGTGTCGATGATGAGGACGTCTATGCCGCGTGCGGTGGCGGATTGCAGCGCGTCGTAGGCGACGGAGGCGGCGTCGGCGCCGGTGCCTTGGGCGATGACCGGGACGTTGTGGCGTGCGCCCCAGGTTTGGAGTTGTTCAACGGCGGCGGCGCGGAAGGTATCGCCTGCGGCAAGCATGACTTTTTTGCCTTCTTGCTGGAAGTGACGCGCCAGTTTGCCGATGGTGGTGGTTTTGCCCGCGCCGTTGATGCCGGTCATGAGGATGACAAACGGCTTGGCGCGGCTGGTGTCGAGCGCTTGCGCGTAGGGGGCGAGCAGGTTTTGCATATGGTCGCGTACCGCCGCTTTGACGGCGTCCACGTCTTTCAGTTCTTTGCGGTCGATTTGCGCGGTGACGCTGTCGATGATATTGCGCGTGACTTCCATGCCGACGTCGGCAGTAAGCAGTTGGGTTTCGAGGTCGTCGATGAGGTCTTGGTCGAGTGTTTTTTTGCCGAGGAAGAGGTCGGCAAAGCCACGTCGGGTTTTTGCCAAGCCCTGGCGGATGCGGGCGAAGTAGCCGCCGCTTTCGTTTTTTGGTTTGGTCTGCGGTTGGGCGAGGGCGGGTTCTTCTGTTGTAACGAGTTCTGCGACAACTTCATCTTCTTCTGCGATGGTGCCAGCGGGCGACGCGATGTTTTCTTCTGGAAGTGCTTCCACGACAGTTTCCGTCGTGACGGCTTCCGCGCTTTCTTCTGGAGGCGCTGTCGCTACGACGGTTTCCGCTGCGGCGGGTTCTGTGTTTTCTTCGGGAAGCGCGGGCGGTTCGATTTCTGCGACTGCAGCGGTTTCTTCTGCGGGGGCGGTGGTCAGCGCCGTTTCTTCCGCAACAGCGGCTGTTTCTGCGGGTGGTTCGGGGGCGGTGGTGCCGGTTTTGCTGAAGTGTTTTTTGAGCCAGTTAAATGCCATGATGCGGGATGTCCGGGAGATGAGGGAGGTGCGGGCGCGGCATTTGGCGCCGGTGGTGGTAAGATGCGCGGGCGCCCGCTTTTGGAAGCGCACGATTATAGCAGCATTATGGGTGCGCACGTGTCGCACGTTGCAATAGGAGAAGGTATGTCAAATCAGGAACCGGCGCCGCCCGCGCCGCCGCCGGTAAAGCCACAAGGGAAAAAGCCCGTACCGCTACGTCGCGGTTGGGATGTGGAGAAGCGGGTGTTTTTGTTATTCGCCGCCTTAAGCGGTTTTTTGTGGGTCGGGCTGGGCGCCATCGCCGGGCACGGACTTTTTAGCGAGGGGTTGTCCGCCGAGTATTTTGACAAGGCGCACCGCTACCAGATTGTGCATACACTTGCCCTGCTCATCCTCATCGCCTTGCCGCAGCGCCTCTCGCCGCTGCTATGCCGCACTGCCGGTTTTTTGTGGCTGCTCGGCCTGTTGGCGTTCTGCGGCAGTTTGTATGCGATGGCCTTCATGCCAACGCTGAATGTGCGAATGCTGGTGCCGGTCGGCGGCATCGCCTTTTTGCTCGGCTGGACGATGTTGCTTTCCGCTGCCTGTTTGGGAGACCGCTATGCCCGCTAAACGTATTGTGATTTTGACCGGCGCCGGGATTTCCGCCGAGTCCGGCATTGCCACCTTCCGCGCCAGCGACGGCCTCTGGGAAAACCACCGCGTTGAGGACGTCGCCACCCCGGAAGGCTTCGCGCGCAATCCCAAGCTGGTGCATGATTTTTATAACGCGCGCCGCGCCCGTCTGCACGACGCCGACGTGCAACCAAACGCCGCGCACCTCGCGCTCGCCCGCCTGCAACAGGCGCTGCCGGGGCAGGTGACGCTGATTACACAAAACGTGGACGACCTGCACGAGCGCGCCGGTTCGCCGCAGGTACTGCATATGCACGGCAGTCTGCTCGCGCTGCGCTGCCTTTATTGCGACAGCGTCGCTGACAACTGGCACGAGGACTGTTCGCAGGAAACGGCCTGCCCGACTTGCAAGCGCGCGGGCGGGATGCGGCCGGACATCGTCTGGTTTGGCGAGATGCCGTATTACATGGAAACGATCGAAGAAAAGCTCGCCCACTGCACCCATTTCGCCGCCATCGGCACCTCGGGACACGTCTATCCGGCGGCAGGTTTCGCCGCGCTCGCCCGCCATTACGGCGCAGACATCAGTGAAATCAACCTGGAACCCGGCGAAGGGGCGGCGCAATTTCACCACGTTTACCGCGGCAAGGCGACGGTCGAGGTGCCGCGCTGGGTGGATTCCATGCTAAACTGACGCGGTTTTTCCAACCACCTCAAACGCGAAACTTATATGATGAAACGACTGCCCGTCTTCTTCTTTGCCATCCTTCTTGCCGCCTGCGTGCAGGGCAATGCCGGACAAACCGCGGAAAAAGTGCCCGACTACGCACCGGAACCGCTGATTATCAACAACGAACACAAAAAGGCGCTGCGACTGGGCGCCAATCTTTTGGTCAACCACCACTACCGCAAGCAGAAACTCTCCACGGTCGCCGCTGACGTGCATCAGGACTACCTGCAAGCGCTCGACCCCTCGCACCTCTACTTCCTGCAAAGCGACATCGACGAATTCAAGCGCTACGGCGACACCCTGATGCAGGCGAACAAAGGCGACCTCGGCGGCATCCTCGCCATCTACCAGCGCTACAGCGAGCGGGCGAACGCGCTTAACCGCTGGTCGCTGGAGCGCCTCTCCCGCCCGTTTGACCTAAACGGCAAAGAAACCGTCACCTACCCCGACTTCAAGGCGGAAAAAAACCAGCCTTGGCCTGCGACTATCGAAGCGGCAGAAGCCGAGCAGGAAAAACGCATCGAAGACCAGCTCATCCGCCTGCGCGTCTCCGGCAAGAGCGAAGAAAAAGCGCTGAAACTGCTGCGCAGCCGCTACACCGGGGCGCTGCGCCGTCTGAACCAAATCAGCATGAACGACGTCTTCGACATCTATATGAACGTCCTCAGCAGCCGCTTTGACCCGCATAGCAACTACCTCTCGCCGCGCAGCAACGAAGATTTCAACATCAACATGCGTCTTTCGCTGGAAGGCATCGGCGCCATCCTCTCGCTGGAAGACGAACAAGTCAGCATCCGCGAACTCGTTCCCGGCGGCCCCGCCTACAAAAGCGGCAAACTGAACGTCAAAGACAAAATCATCGCCATTGCCCAGGGCAACGACGGCGAATTTGTGGACGTTACCGGCTGGCGGCTGGACAAAGTGGTTGACCTCATCCGTGGCAAAAAAGGCACGCTGGTGCGTCTCATGATTGACCCCGCCAACAGCGCCAAAGGCGTACACGAAATCAAACTGGAGCGCGACGAAGTCAAACTCGAAGAACAGGCGGCGCAATCCACCATCGAAGAAGTCAGCGAAGACGGCGTCACCCGCCGCATCGGCGTCATCAAACTGCCCTCGTTCTACATGGACTTTGAAGGCGCGCAACAAGAAAAAAACGACTACCGCAGCACCTCGCGCGACGTCGAAAAACTCCTACAAGAATTTAAAACCGCGAAAGTCGATGGTGTTGTCATCGACCTGCGCAGCAACGGCGGCGGCTCGCTCTACGAAGCGGTGAAAACCGTCGGCCTCTTCATCAACAAAGGCCCGGTCGTCCTCGTCTCCGACGCCCAAGGCGGCGTGCGCAACGAAACCGATGACGACGCAGGCGCCGCTTACGACGGCCCGCTCGCCGTCCTCATCGACCGCTACGCCGCATCCGCTTCCGAAATCTTCGCCGCCGCCATCCAGGACTACGGTCGCGGCCTCATCATCGGCA
>CAURAS010000011.1:0-13962 GCA_963522865.1 uncultured Cardiobacterium sp. | reverse complement strand
GTCGGCGAGCGGGGCGTCGCCGTTGCGGGTAAAGAGCGAGGGTTGGCCGCTCATGGGGTTCTCTGGTGGGGATTAATGAAATCGCTCCTCGCGGGGGAAGGCGTCGGTTGGTTGTTATTGGGCATTGCGATCATGGAAGACGCGCAGGGCGGTGAGGGCGATGATTTTGAGGTCAAGCCACAGCGACCAGTTTTCGATGTACCACAGGTCGTAGTTGATGCGTTCTTCGAGGTCGGTGTCGCCGCGCCAGCCGTTCACTTGCGCCCAGCCGGTAATGCCCGCTTTCACCATGTGTTTTTGCATGTAGCCGGGGATTTCGTCTTTGAATTGTGCGACGAATTGTGGCCGCTCCGGGCGCGGACCGACGACGGACATTTCGCCTTTGAGGACGTTCCAGAATTGGGGCAACTCATCAATGCTGAGGCGCCGCAGCCAGCGTCCCATCGGGATGGTCGGTTTTTCGCCCGCGCCGCCCCAGGTCGCGCCGCCCTGCTCGTTGCCGGTCGGCATGGTGCGGAATTTGAGGATGTTAAATACTTCGCCGTTCCAGCCGACGCGCGCCTGGCGGTAGAACACCGGGCTGCCCGCGCGGCAGCGTATCCACAGGGCGACCGCGCCCAGGAGCGGCGCGAGGAGGATGAGGGCGACGCTGGCGATGATTTTGTCTTCCAGCCATTTGGTCAGGCGTTTGCGGCCGTGCATCGGCGAGATGCTGATGTCGAGCGCGTAGTGGCCGACAACGTAGGAGCCTTGGTAGTTGATGAGGCGGAAGCTGCGCAGGTCGGGGATGTAGCGGATGTTGGCGGTGCTGTAGCGCAGGACGTCGAGGATGTCACCAACGGTGTCGCCGGCGGTCAGCGGCAGGCAGATCCAGATTTCGTCGCAGGGCGGTTCGCCGTCGCGCGCCGGGTCGTAGCGGCGCACGTCTTCGACATCGTTAAACAGCGCTTCGTCGGCATCGAGCAGGCGGATTTGCCGCACGACGAAGCCCGCCAGCGGGTCGCGGCGGATGGAGCGGAAGACTTCGCGGCAGGTGGCGTGGTTGCCGATGAGGGCGAGGCTGCGCGTGTTGTGCCCGGAAGCGCGCAGGCGGCTCAGCAGCCAGTAGGCGATGAGGCGGCTCATGATGCACAGGGCAAAGGCGGTGCCAAGCCAGATGCCGAACCAGAGGCGGGAGAAGTGGTGTCCTGCTTTGGTGAGGTAGAGGTAGCCCGCTATCATTCCGGCGAGGTAGAGGAATCCCTGGGTGAGGCGCAGCAGAAGCGGCGCGCGCAGGGCTCCGCGCCAGGAGCGGTAAACGCCGCAGCCGCTCAAGACGAAGACGCCCATCAGCGAGGAGAGTGCGGTCATCCATTGGTAGCGTTCCCACTGCCAGATGGGGTAGCCGAAGTACGCCCAGAAGGTGATGACGCCTGCAAGGTAGATGCTGACACCGTCGGCGCATTTTGCCAGCCAGTGCATGTAGGGCATGACGCCGTTGCGCGCGGCTTTAGGGTGCAGGTGCATCGTCTTGGTATTGTTGGATGAGGGTCGTGGGGTCGCGGCTCAGGTCTTGGCGGATGCCGTCGCGCACTGCCTGCCACCACAGGCGCAGATACAGGCGCTTGTTGCGGTAATGGCGGACGGCGGCGAGCCAGAGGAGCGCTTTCAGTAGGGCGACGGGGTAGAACCACACGCCCGCCGCCATGCGGTAGATGAGCAGGCCGTTGCGGTAGGTGAAGTAGGCTTTCCACAGCGGGTGGTAGCCGCGCCGCGCCGTCTGGAAGGTGGTGCAGTCGTGGATGAAGCGTACCGTCGGCAGGAAGCGGTGGCGCGCGCCGTGTTTCGTCAGGTTCAGGGTGTAGAGGACGTCGTCGCCGTAGATGAACAGCCCCGGTTCCGGCAGCGGTAGGCGGCGCACCCAGTCGGCGCGGACGAAGAAGCCGACAAACGACGAGCTGTCGATGGGCAGCGCTGCTGCGCCTTGGTAGGCGCTGTCGGTGACGTGAAAGGCGCCGCGGGCGCGCCCGGTGAAGACGCCAAGCGCGGTACGCAGCAGTTTGCGCGGGTGCCAGAAGGGGTTGTAACTGGGACGGTTCATTTCGCAGAGGCGGCCGTCGGGGTAGTAAACGGCGGCGGCGGCGCTGTCGCAGTCGCTAAGGTCTGCGGCGCTGAATTGGCGCAGGGTGTCGGGCGCAGGGAAGGCGTCGTCGTCGTAGCAGAGAAGCCAGTCGGGGTTGAAGTGCGCGAGAGCCGCGGCCATGCCGAGGGCAAAGCCACCGGCGCCACCGGCGTTTTGCGTGTGCAGGATGCGGTGCAGGCGCGGGTCATCGCATTGTTCCAGCCATTCGCGCGTGCCGTCGGTTGAGGCGTTATCCACGACGACCACGCCCGCAAACGGCTGCGCCAGCGTCGCCGCCAGTGTTTGCAGCAGCGCGTGACGGCGGTTGTGGGTGACGATGACGGCGACGATGTTCATCAAATGTCGCAGTAGAAAACCGGCACACGCGCGCCGCGCTCGCGGGCGGCGAGGTAGCCGCGCGCCGCATCGAGCGCTTCGCGGATGGTAACGTCCATATCAAGATAGCGGTAGGTGGCGAGGCGGCCGATGAAGGTCACGCCTTCGAGCGCCTGCGCCGCGCGCACGTAGTCGGCGAGCATTTGTTGTTCGGCGGTGAGGCGGATGGGGTAATACGGCAGGTCGTCGGCATCGCAGGCGCGGCTGTATTCGCGGTAACACACGGTTTTTTCGTGCGTCTCCCATGGGGCGAAGTGTTTGTGCTCGGTGATGCGGGTGTAGGGCACGTCCACGTTGCCGTAGTTCATCACCGCCGTGCCCTGATAATCGCCGTCGGTCACAAAGCGCTCGAAATCGAGGGTGCGGTAGCCGAGGCGCCCCAGTTGGTAGTCAAAGTAGCCATCGAGCGGGCCGGTGTAGAAGGTGTGCGCGTAGGCGGCGCTGTCGGCGCGGTTAAAGTGGGTGTTGAGCCGCAGGTGAATCGCCGGATGGTCAAGCATCGCCGCGACAATCGGGGTGTAGCCGTCTTTCGGCATCCCCTGAAACTGGTGGAAGAAGTAGTTGTCGTTGTAGTTGAAACGCACCGGCAGGCGTTTGAGAATGCTGGCAGGTAGTTCGCGCGGCTCGCAGCCCCATTGTTTTTGCGTATAGCCCTTGAAGAAGGCCTCATAAAGCGCGCGGCCGACGAATTTCAGCGCCTGCTCCTCAAAGTTCTGCGGTTCGGCAATGCTGCTGTCTGCCTGCTCACTGATGAAGGCGCGCGCTTCATCCGGACGCAGCGCCTTGCCGAAGAACTGGTTGATGGTGTGCAGATTGACCGGCAGCGAGTACACCTGCCCGTCCACCGTGCTTTTGACGCGGTTCACATAAGGCATCATCTCGCCGAAACGCTGCATCAGCGCCCACACCTCGGCGTCGTCGGTATGGAAAATGTGTGGGCCGTAAACGTGCACCATCACGCCGGTTTCGCCGTCGCGGGCGCTGTAGCAGTTACCGGCGACGTGTTCGCGGCTTTCGATGACGTCCACCGCGTGTCCGGCTTCAGCCAGGGTGCGGGCAATGACAGCGCCGGAAAAACCGGCGCCAACCACGAGGATTTTGTCTTTCATGGGTGAGTCTCCAGAATGTTCGCTTCTTCGCGGATGAGTTCGCCATGCTCCAGAAATATCATGCGGTTACACAGACGTTTGGCGAGGTTGAAATCGTGCGTGGCAAAAACCAGGATGCCCGCATTTTCAATAAAACGCATCAGCCGTGCTTCGGCTTTTTGCCGGAAGGCTTCATCGCCGACGCTCATCCATTCGTCCATGAGGATGATTTCCGGGCGGATGCTGGTCGAGATGGAAAAAGCGAGACGCAGCACCATGCCGCTCGAATACGTGCGCACCGGCATATTGATGAAATCGCCCAGCTCGCTAAATTCCACCACTTCGTCAGTGATGGCTTCGATTTGCTTCGGCGAGAGGCCGAGAAAAAGGCCGCGCATACGGATGTTTTCAAAGCCGGTCGCCTCGCCGTCCATGCCGAGCATCGCATCCAAAAGACTGGTCACGCTACCCTCAACGGCAATCTTGCCGCGCGTCGGTGCATAAACTCCGGCGAAAACACGCAGCAGCGTTGTCTTGCCGGAGCCGTTATGGCCGATAAGCGCGACCCGCTCGCCTTCGCGGATGTCGAGGGTAATATGCTTCAGCGCCTCGATCTCGGCAAAGCCTTTGCGGAAACTGCTGAGGCCGCCGCCTGCCGCCGCCTTGAAAACGGTCTTCTTGAAAGAACGCTGGTGCGCGTCAAACACGGGAAAAGTCACGCAGACGTCGTCTGCCTTGATATACATCTTTTATAGCCAGTAAGTGATTTTTTTGCGGGTAAGCGAGAAAACCCACACCGCGAGCGCCGTGCCGACGAGGGCGAAAGCAGCCGCCACCTGCCAGTACAGCGGCGCAGGCATAACGACCAGAACCGGGTCGCGCAGCAGGGTAATGAGCGAAGTAAAAGGGTTCATTTGCGCGATATGCAGCCGCCCTTCCGGCAGTTGGTGCAGCTGCCAAATGATGGGCGTGACGAAAAACAGCAGCGTCACAATGCTTTGGATGACCGGCATCATGTCGCGGAAGCGGGTACAGAAAATGGCGATGATGAGGCCGAGCCAGATAATATTGAGCGACACCAGCACGAAGGCGGGCAACAGCCAGAAAATATTGGCATTGACGCCAAGCCCCAGGAACAGCATCACGAAAGGATAAATCAGCAGGTTATGCAGCAAAATGAGCAGTTGCCGGTAAAACACGCGCATCACCAGCGCCGACAGCGGCAGATAAGACTGCTTCAAAATATGCTCGTTGGCAGTAAAGGTTTCCGCGTATTCGCTGATAGAACCGGCAATAAATGCCCAGAAAATGAGACCCAGCGCCAAATGCGGCACGAACGCCGCCAAATCGGTGGAAAACAGCGCACCGTAAAGCGGCCCCATCGCCGACACCGTCACTGCCATACTGAGGGTAATCCAGAACGGCCCCAGCGTGGAGCGGCGGTATTTCAGGCGGATGTCCTGCCGTGCCAGAGACTGCCACAAGCGAAACCCGGCGATACCCTGGCGGATATCCGCCCACGCACTCGTATTCATTATCAAGGAATAACGCCTCGTTATAGAGAAAAGAAACGGCGCAATTATCCATATTTACCAAGGCAACGCAATCGCCATTTGCGTCCTGCCTGTCTTGCATTTCGCCGGGTGCTGTGCTTAAATGCGCCGCTTTGCGAGAGTGGCGGAACTGGTAGACGCACTGGATTTAGGTTCCAGCGGGGCAACCCTTGAGAGTTCGAGTCTCTCCTTTCGCACCACGGTTTCCAATTTTGAATTTACTGGCAATAGCCACAGCTTTAATCGAGGATAGCATGCAATCATCCGTTGAACATCTGGAAGGTCTGGCGCACAAATTAACGGTTGAAGTGCCGTCTGCGCGTCTTGATCAAGAAGTCGCCAAACGTCTCAAAGAAATCACGCCGCGCGTGCGCATTGACGGTTTCCGTCCCGGCAAGGTCCCGCCTGCCGTCGTCAAACAAAAATACGGCGCTAGCGTCCGCCAGGATGTTCTCGGTGAAGTAATTGAAGAAACCTACCGCGAAGCCATCCAGCAAAGTGGTTACGAGCCCGTTGCCTCGCCGCAAATCGAGCTCGTCTCCGGCATGGCCGCCAACGAACCGGTCAAATACACCGCCATTTTTGAAGTCATGCCCGAAGTTGAAGTCAAGGGTCTGGATCAAATCAGCATCACCCTGCCGCGCAGCGAAGTGCGCGACGAAGACGTGGACAACATGATTACCACCCTGCGCCGCCAACAAGGCACCTTCCGCGAAGCCGACAAGGCGGCGGAAGATACCGACCGCGTTACCGTGGATTTCGTCGGCAAGCTGGACGGCGTCGCATTCGATGGCGGCAGCGGCGAAAACATGAACTTCATCATCGGCGACGGCAGAATGCTGCCCGACTTTGAAGCGGGCATCCGTGGCGGCAAAGCAGGCGAAGAAAAAACCTTCGACGTCGCCTTCCCGGCCGATTACCACAGCGCCGATCTCGCCGGAAAAACCGCACAATTCACCGCGACCGTAAAAAAAGTGGAAGCGCTGGAACTGCCGGAAGTCAACGAAACCTTCATCAAAGCCTTCGGCATTGAAAGCGGCGACCAGGAAGCCTTCCGCAAAGCCATCCGCGACAACATGACGCGCGAGCTGGAAAACGCCCAGCGCAACATCCGCCGCAACCGCATGTTCGATGCCCTGCTGGAGAAAAACGCCGAACAGCCCGTCGCCGAAGGCATGGTGCGCATGGAAATCGAGCGCATGGCACACGATATGCAACTGGAACGGCAGATCCCGGACGCGCAACAGCGCCGCGAACTGGCGGCCCGCATCTTCGACGAAGCGGCACGTAACCGCGTCCGCCTGAGCCTTCTGGTCAACAAACTGCTGGACGAGCGCAAACTGGAAGTGGATCAAAACCGCGTTGAAGCGCGCATCCAGTCCATCGCCGCCACCTACGAAGACCCGCAGGAAGTCGTGGACTGGTACAAAAAAGACCAGGAAACCCTGCGCCGCTTGGAAGCTGCCATCCTTGAAGAACAGTTGGTTGACCAGCTTTACGAACAAGCCCAGGTCAGCGAAGAAGACAAAACCTTCCAGGAAGTGATGGCATTGGGTCAGCAACGTGGCTAACCCCTAATCCTTCACCCGGGGCAGCCTTGGCTGCCCTTCATTTATTGGTGCGCTCGCCAGAAAAAACCGATGGCACGCCCCTTGCAATGTTTCAAGCGGTATCTTTGCCCGCGACTCCAAATTTATACATACACCTTGAGCGCTCAGGTGTATGTATAGCGATACTCATAAAGTCTCATACAAGGCGCGCCGCCGAAGACAGTACGCGGTTGTACGGCGAGGCGGCGCAACGCCGTATGAGGCTTTAGGAGGATTGCTATAAATGCCCCTGATGCGGTCACGACAACCCTATACCGCATTGCCCCTTGAAATCCCGCCAGCCGCCCGCACATCGGGAACTGTCTTACCCCCTACGGAGAAAACCTCATGGAAATCCAGAACAACCTGCTCATCCCGATGGTCGTCGAGCAGACCGGCCGCGGCGAACGCTCCTACGACATCTATTCCCGCCTGCTGAAAGAGCGGGTCATCTTTCTCGTCGGCCCGGTTAATGACGCCTCGGCCAACCTCGTCGTCGCGCAAATGCTTTTCCTTGAAGCGGAAAACCCCGACCAGGACATCCACCTCTACATCAACTCGCCCGGCGGCTCCGTCACCGCAGGCATGTCGGTGTACGACACCATGAACTTCATCAAGCCGGACGTCTCCACCCTCTGCCTCGGTCAGGCAGCGAGCATGGGCGCAATGCTGCTCACCGCCGGCGCCAAGGGCAAACGCTTCGCCCTGCCGCACAGCCGCGTGATGATTCACCAGCCGCTGATTAGCGGCGGCCTGGGCGGACAGGCCTCGGACATCGAAATCCACGCGCGCGAACTGCTGAAAATGAAAGCGACGCTAAACGAACTGCTCGCCAAACACAGCGGACAGCCGCTGGAAAAAATCGAACGCGACACCGACCGCGACAACTTCATGTCTGCCGAAGAAGCCGCCGCTTACGGCCTGATTGACCACGTCACCACCGCGCGCGCCGACATCAGCGCCTCCTGAGCGCACCCTACCCGTATTCCCCGGAGTTCCCCATGACCGATAAACGTCACCGCTGCTCGTTCTGTCACAAGCCCGATACCGAAGTGCGCCGCCTCATTTCCGGCCCGGACGGCATCAACATCTGCGACGAATGCATTACCCTCTGCGGCGACATGCTGAAAGACGGCGCGCCCGCCGCCAGCAGCCCCGAACTGTTTGACGGCAAACCGCTGCCGACGCCGTCAGAAATCAAGGCGTTTTTGGACGACTACATCATCGGCCAGCACCGCGCGAAAAAAGCGCTGGCGGTGGCGGTGTACAACCACTACAAACGCCTGCACCTGAACCAGCAAAAAGCTGACGACGGCGTTGAAATCGTCAAAAGCAACATCCTGATGATTGGCTCGACCGGTTCCGGCAAAACCCTGCTCGCCCAAACGCTGGCGAAATGCCTGGACGTCCCCTTCGCCATTGCCGATGCCACCGCACTGACTGAAGCGGGCTACGTCGGCGAAGACGTCGAAACCATCGTGCAAAAACTGCTGATGAACTGCGACAACGACGTCACCCGCGCCGAACGCGGCATCATCTACATTGACGAAATCGACAAAATCGCGCGCAAGGGCGAGAACCTCTCCATCACCCGCGACGTCTCCGGCGAAGGCGTACAACAGGCGCTGCTCAAACTGGTCGAAGGCACCGTCGCCGCCGTGCCGCCGCAAGGCGGGCGCAAACACCCGCAACAAGAGCTGATACACGTCAACACCACCAACATCCTCTTCATCTGCGGCGGCGCCTTTGCCGGACTGGAAAAACTCATCGCCAAACGCACCGAACAAGGCGGTATCGGCTTCGGCGCGCACGTCCACAGCAAAGCCGAGGCGGACGAAAACAACAACCGCCTCCTGCAACAAATCGAACCGGAAGATCTGGTCAAATTCGGCCTCATTCCCGAATTCGTCGGCCGCCTGCCCATCATCGCCCTGCTGGACACCCTGGACGAAGACGCGCTCATCCACATCCTTACCGAGCCGAAAAACGCCATCGTGCGCCAATTTGAAAAAATCTTCGGCTTTGAGAACGTCGCCCTAGAATTCACCCCGGACGCGCTGCAAGCCATTGCACAAAAAGCCATTACCCGCAAAACCGGCGCACGCGGCCTGCGCTCCATCGTCGAACAAACCCTGCTCGATACCATGTTCAACCTGCCTGACCAGAAAGACATCGACAAAGTGACCGTCACCGCCGCGACCATCCTCGAAGGCAGCACGCCGCAACTGCACTACAAAAAATCCGCCTGAACCGGAAGAAGAACCTGATGCAAGAAAACACCCTCCCCGTCCTGCCGCTGCGCGACGTCGTCGTTTACCCGCACGTCATCGTGCCGCTCTTTGTCGGCCGGGAAAAATCCATCGCCGCGCTCAACATCGCCAACGACAACCAGCAAGAACTGCTGCTTATCCCGCAAAAAGACGCCAGCATCCGCGACCCGGAAATCGCCGACCTGCACCCGGTCGGCACCGTCGGCCGCATCGTACAAATGGCAAAACTCTCCGACGGCACCGTCAAAGTGCTGGTTGAAGGTCTGCGCCGCATCGAAATCGTCGCATGGCAAGAAGACCAACCCTACCTGCAAGCGAGCTACCGTGACTACGGCGCGACGGGCGCCACCCCCACCGACGAACAGCGGGCGATGGGCAAAACCGCCGTCGAACAATTCACCCGTTTCCTCAAAGAGAACGACAAAAACGCCGACGATCTGCTGCAAAACCTGCGCCAACTGAACAACCCCGGCCGCATCGCCGACACCATCGCGGCGCACATGGACTTCAACCTGGAACAGCGCATCGCCATCCTCGACAGCACCGCGCTCAACGACCGCCTGCAACACATCCTCATCTTCCTCGAAGAAGAACTGGAAAAATCCGACCTGGACCGCAAAATCCGTCGCCGCGTCAAACAACAAATGGAGCGCAACCAGCGCGAGTACTACCTCAACGAACAAATCAAAGCCATCCAGAAAGAACTGGGCGAAATGGAAGACGCGCTCAACGACGTCGAACAACTGGAAAAATCCATCAAAGACGCCGGCATGAGCGCGGACGCCGAAAAAAAAGCCCTGTCCGAACTGAACAAACTCAAACAAATGTCGCCAATGTCGGCTGAGGCCAACGTCATCCGTAACTACCTCGAATGGATGATTGACTACCCCTGGTCCAAACGCCGCCGCAGCCAGTACGACATCGCCCGTGCCGAAAAAATCCTGGAGCGCGACCACTACGGCCTCGAAGACGTCAAAGAGCGCATCCTCGACTACCTCGCCGTACAAAAACGCAACAAACACGGCAAAGGCCCGATCATCTGCCTCGTCGGCCCGCCTGGTGTCGGCAAAACCTCGCTCGGCAAATCCATTGCCGAGGCGACCGGACGCGACTTCGACCGCATCTCGCTCGGCGGCGTGCATGACGAAGCCGAAATCCGCGGCCACCGCCGCACCTACATCGGCTCACTGCCCGGCAAAATCGTGCAGAAACTCTGCAAACTGGGGAGCAACAACCCGCTCATCCTGCTGGATGAAATCGACAAAATCGGCATGGACCACCGCGGCGACCCCGCCTCCGCCCTGCTCGAAGTGCTTGACCCGGCGCAGAACAACGCCTTCAGCGACCACTACCTCGAAACCGACATTGACCTCTCCAACGTCCTCTTTATCGCGACCGCCAACACCCTGAACATCCCGGCGCCGCTCCTAGACCGCATGGAAGTCATCCGCCTGCCCGGCTACACCAGCCGCGAAAAAAGCGAAATCGCCACGCGCTACATCCTGCCGCGGCAAATCCGCGAACACGGCCTGCGCAAAGACGAATTCGCGCTGGAAGACGGTGTTGTCACCGACATCATCGAGGACTACACCCGCGAAGCGGGCGTGCGCAACCTTGAGCGCGAAATCGGCAAACTGGCGCGCAAAAGTGTGCGCAAACTGCTGACCTCGGACATAAAAAACATTGCCATCAGCAAGAGCAACTTGGAAGACTTCCTCGGCGTGCCCAAATACCGCCGCAGCGAAGACGACCTGCGCAACAAAATCGGCTGCGTAACCGGCCTCGCCTGGACCTCCGTTGGCGGCGAAACCCTGCAAATCGAAGCGACCATCTTCCGTGGCAAAGGCAAACTGAACCTCACCGGCCAGCTCGGCGACGTCATGAAAGAATCCATCCAGGCCGCCTCCTCCGTCGTGCGCAGCTACCTCGAAGCGAACCTGCCGGAACTGCGCTACGACGAATACGACATCCACATGCACCTGCCCGAAGGCGCGACCCCGAAAGACGGCCCCAGCGCCGGCATCGGCATGGCAACGGCACTCCTCTCCGCCTTCAGCAAAATCCCGGTGCGTGGCGATTTGGCCATGACCGGCGAAATCACCCTGCACGGGCGGGTGCTGGCCATCGGCGGCCTCAAAGAAAAACTGCTCGCCGCGGTGCGCAGCCACATCAAAACCGTGCTCATCCCGGAAGAAAACCGCAAAGACCTGCGCGAAATCCCGGACGAAGTCAAAGACGCGCTGACCATCATCCCGGTCAATCGTATCGAACAAGTCTTTGAGCACGCCTTTGAGCCATCGGAAACCCCGCTCACCCAGCGCCTGCTGCAAAACAAACAACCGCCGCCCATTAACACCGAAGCGGCAAAAAACATCCGCTGTTAAAGGCAAAAACCAATAAACCGCCATCCGTGGCGGTTTAATTTTATCCCGAGAAAACAGCGAACTATCCCAAACATTAACGCTAACATAGTAAAAACACAAAAGAAAAAGAAAAAAAGGATTGCATCGTTACATAATGACTGTATAAAATTTGGCCGTCGGCGCAGAAGCGCCGGACAAATCCTACAAACTCACAGTAAAGGTAAAATATGAACAAGACGGAATTAGTTGACGCAATCGCTGCCGCAGCCGACATTACCAAAGTCCAAGCCGGCAAAGCGCTCGAAGCCGTACTCGAAAGTGTCACCGAAACCCTGAAAAAAGGGGACAAAGTCACCCTGATCGGCTTCGGAACCTTCGAAACCCGCGAACGCGCCGCTCGTACCGGACGCAACCCGCAAACCGGCAAGGAAATCCAGATTGCGGCCAGCATCACGCCTGCCTTCAAAGCCGGCAAAAAACTCAAAGACGCCCTCAACGTCCCGGCCAAAGGCAAACCTGCCGCCAAAAAAGGCAAATAAAACCTTTGACCAACTCACCAGGCGACCTCCGAGTCGCCTTTAACTTGCCTGCGGCCAGAACAAAAACTTGCACCCGCGGCAAAACCCCTTATAATGCGCGCCTTGCCCAGCCTGAGTGGCGGAACTGGTAGACGCAGCGGATTCAAAATCCGCCGATGGTAACATCTTGAGAGTTCGAGTCTCTCCTTAGGCACCAGACACCCACAAAGCCCCGCTTGCTGCGGGGCTTTAATTTTTGCGGGCAACAGGAGAACCCATGAAAATCCTCGTCACATGCGCGCACGGCACAGCCACCGGCCCCATCATGAAAGCCAAAGTCGAACAAGTGCTGCAAGAATACGGCATACCCTTCGAAAGCATCCACCACTGTGCCATCAGCGAGGCCAAAACCCTCGCCCCCGATTACGACATCATCTTCTGCGCCACCAGCTTCGCCAGCATCTTCAAAAACGCTGCAGCGGCGGGTACCACCGTCATCGGCATGCGCAACATCCTCTCCCTCGAAGAAATCCGCCTGCGCCTGCAAGACGCCGGCCTCGCTCCCGCCGACACACCCTGACCGCCATGCACCTCGACACCCTCCGCGGCTATGACCGTCGCCGTTACCCCGGCGAAATCCACCGCCCCGGCATCCATGCGGGCGACGCACACATCCGCAAAGTCGTCGTCAAAATCCACCGCGACAGCCTATAATCGCGGCAACCTATACCGGTCACAATCCATTCACGAAAGAGGAAAGCATCATGAAACCTGCCAAAAAAGCCAGTGAAATGAGCCTGGTTGAACTCGGTCAATACATTGACCAATCCGTCCTCAAGCCAGAATTCACCATTGCTGACGTGCGTAAATACATCCAGGAAGGCATTGACTACCATTGCAAAACCGTCTGCATCAACCCTGCCTATCTCGATATCGCACGCGAAATGTGCAAAGACAGTGCCACCGGCATTTGCGTCGTTTGCGATTTCCCCTTCGGCACCTCCAGCACCGAATCCAAAGTCGCACAAGCAGAAATCATCTGTCGTAAAGGCGACGTCGAAGACCTCGATATCGTCGCCAACTACGGCTACATCAGAAGCGGCCTGTGGGACAAATTTGTCGCCGACCTCAAGGCCGTCGTTGAAGTCTGCCACCGCTACAACACCCAAGTTAAAGTCATCTTTGAAACCGACGCCCTGACCCTGGAACAAGTCGCGACTGCCACCGACCGTGCCTGCGCAACCGGCGTTGATTTTGTCAAAACATCAACCGGCTTCTACACCGGCGGCGCAAACAATGGCGCTACTCCAGAAGTCATTGCCGTCATGATGCAAGCCGCCCAAGGCCGCTGCAAAGTCAAAGGTTCCGGCGGCATCCGCACCCGCGAACACTTCCTGCAACTCATCGACATGGGCATAGACCGCATGGGCATCGGCTACCGCTCTACCCCTGTCGTCCTCGGTATTGACGCCAACGCGGCACCCAATAAAGACGCCTACTAAACGACTCTCCGGCACCATCGCCAGATGGTGCCGCCCATCTGACCGCATCTCGAAACACCATGCTCATCCTGCTTGACCAAGACGGCGTCCTCGCCGACTTCGAACACGGCATCGCCGCCGGTTGGCAAGCGCGCTACGGCACGCCCGTGCCATTACCGCAGCCGCGACAAAACTTCTACATCCGCGACGAAGTTGCCCCCGAATACAAAGACGCACTCATCGACCTCTACTCCGCCGCCGGTTTCTTCGCCGGACTGCGCCCGGTGGAAGGCGCGCTGGATGCCGCCCGCGCCCTGCTCGCCGCCGGTCACGACGTGCGCATCTGCACCGCACCCATCACCAACTACCGCCACTGCGTCGGCGAAAAAATCGCCTGGGTTGAAGAACACCTCGGCTTCGATTGGACGGCGCGCGTCATGCTCACCAAAGACAAAACCCTGGTGCGTGGCGACATCCTCATTGACGACAAACCCGACATCAGCGGCAGCCTCGCGCCCGTCTGGCAACACTGGCTCTACGACGCGCCCTACAACCGCCACATCAACACCCCGCGCCGCATCCGCTGGCAAGACCCGGCGAGCT
>CAURAS010000010.1:0-14203 GCA_963522865.1 uncultured Cardiobacterium sp. | reverse complement strand
GCGATTTCGCTGTCCGGCAGGACGAAGTAGGTTTCGTTTTTGCCGATCATGCCGTAGTCCTCGCGCGCTTTTTCTTCGTAGGAGTAGTAGGAGTCGGGCGAGCGCAGGTTTTCGACGTCAAGGCGCAGCGCTTCGTTACGGTCGTTGAGTTGTTTGTTTTCGCGTAAATGTACGCCGACCTGCTGTTGCAGGTCGGCGATGTGATGCCGGGTGTTGCGTTCGAGGTGCCAGAGGTAGAGGTTTACCAGGAGGAGCGCCGCGGAAACTGCCAGCAGCATCAGGTAGACAAAGGATTTTTTGATCATCCTTTGATTTTGCCGAGCAGCGCGGCTTTACCGCCGTATTTGGCCTTGTCGCCCAGCTCTGCTTCGATGGTCAGCAGACGATTGTATTTGGCGACGCGGTCAGAGCGGCAGAGTGAGCCGGTTTTGATTTGGGTGGCGCTGGTGGCAACGGCGATGTCGGCGATGGTGGTGTCTTCGGTTTCGCCGGAGCGGTGCGAGACGATGGCCGCATAGCCTGCGTCTTCTGCCATTTTGATGGCTTGCAGGGTTTCGGAGAGGGAGCCGATTTGGTTCGGCTTGATGAGGATGGCGTTGGCGATGCCTTTTTCGATGCCTTCTTTGAAGATGCGGGTGTTGGTGACGTAGAGGTCGTCGCCGACGAGCTGGACTTTGCTGCCGAGTTTGTCGGTCAGGATTTTCCAGCCGTCCCAGTCGCTTTCGTCCAGGCCGTCTTCGATGGAGACGATCGGGTAGCGTTCGACGAGGCCGGCGAGGTAGTCAACGAATTCGGCGGAGGTGAAGGTTTTGTTTTCAGACGCCAGGTTGTATTTGCCGTTTTCGTAGAGTTCGGAGGAGGCGACGTCAAGGGCGAGGTAGATTTGTTCGCCGGCTTTGTAGCCCGCTTTGGCGATGGCTTCCATGATGACTTGCAGTGCTTCTTCGTTAGAGCCGAGGTCAGGGGCGAAGCCGCCTTCGTCGCCGACGCCGGTGGAGAGGCCTTTGTCATGCAGCACTTTTTTCAGGGTGTGGAAGATTTCGGAACCGGCGCGCAGCGCTTCGTGGAAGCTGTTGAAGCCGGCGGGCATGATCATGAATTCTTGGATATCGACGGAGTTGTCGGCGTGTTCGCCGCCGTTGACGATGTTCATCATCGGCACGGGCAGGGTGTAGCCGGTGGTGTTGTGCAGCACTTCGTACAGCGGTTTTTTCAGGCTGGCGGCTTTGGCGTGGGCAAGGGCAAGGGAGACGCCGAGGATGGCGTTGGCGCCGAGGTTTTTCTTGAAGTCGTCGCCGTCCATGTCGAGCATGATTTTGTCGAGCGCGGCGAGGTCGTCAATGGGTTTGCCTTTGAGTGCCGGGGCGAGTTTGTCGTTGACGTTGGCGACGGCTTTGGTCACGCCTTTGCCGAGGTAGCGGGCTTTGTCGCCGTCGCGCAGCTCAAGCGCTTCGCGTGAGCCGGTGGACGCGCCGGAGGGAACGCCTGCGGTGCCTTGGGCGCCGTCGGAGAGGGTTACGGTTACCTGGATGGTCGGATTCCCGCGGGAGTCGAGGATTTCCAGGGCTTTTACGTTTGCAACGGTTGTGCTCATCATATGCTCCTTTTCAGATTGATTTTGCGACGTTGTCGAGTGCCATCAGTTGTTCGAGCAACAGTGGCATTTTTCCCAGTGGCCAGGCGTTCGGCCCGTCGGAGAGGGCGTGGTCCGGGTCGGGATGGGTTTCCATGAACAGGCCGGCGACGCCAACGGCAACGGCCGCCCGCGCCAGTACCGGCACAAATTCGCGTTGTCCGCCGGAGGACGAGCCTTGGCCGCCGGGCAACTGCACGGAATGGGTGGCGTCAAAGACGACCGGGCAACCGGTTTCCTGCATGACAGCAAGCGAGCGCATGTCGGAGACGAGGTTGTTGTAGCCAAAGCTCACGCCGCGTTCGCACAGCATGATTTTGTCGTTGCCGGTGCTTTTGGCTTTGTCGGCGACGTGGCGCATGTCCCACGGCGCGAGGAACTGGCCTTTTTTGATGTTGACCGGCAGGCCTTGTTTGCAGACGTTATGGATGAAGTTGGTCTGGCGGCAGAGGAAGGCGGGGGTTTGCAGCACGTCCACCACCGATGCGACTTCATCAAGCGGCGTGTCTTCGTGGACGTCGGTCAGGACCGGCACGCCGATTTCGGCTTTGACTTTGGCGAGGATACGCAGGCCTTCGGCGATGCCGGGGCCACGGTAGCTCGCGCCCGATGAACGGTTTGCCTTGTCGAACGAGGATTTATAGATAAACGGCAGGCCGAGGCGGTCAGTCAGTTTTTTCAGGGTTTCGGCGGTGGAAAGCGCCAGCGCTTCGGATTCGATGACGCAAGGCCCGGCGATGAGGAAGAAGGGGCGGTCGTTGCCGACTTCAAAGCCGCAAAGGTTCATGCCTGGCCTCCGTCGTGCCGGGTGCGCGCGGCGCGGATGAAGGATTCAAAGAGCGGGTGGCCTTTGCGCGGGGTGGAGGTGAATTCGGGGTGCGACTGGCAGGCGATGAACCAGGGATGTTCCGGCAATTCAATCACTTCCACCAGGCCGTTATCCTCGGAGCGACCGGAGATGACCAGTCCGGCGTCTTCGAGGCGTTTTTCGTAATGGCTGTTTACTTCGTAGCGGTGGCGGTGGCGCTCGTTGATGATTTCCGCGCCGTAGATGCGGGCAATCTGGCTGCCGGATTTGAGCCGCGCCGGCAGCGCGCCGAGGCGCATCGTGCCGCCGAGGTCGGTGTGGACGTCGCGCTGTTCGGTTTCGCCGCGTTCGTTCACCCATTCGGTGACGAGTGCGACCACCGGGTCGGCGACTTTGTCATCCCATTCGGTACTGCCCGCACCGGCAAGGCCGAGGACGTGTCGCGCGTATTCGACCACCGCGATTTGCATGCCGAGGCAGATGCCAAGATACGGAATGCGGTTTTCGCGCGCGTATTGCACCGCGAGGATTTTGCCTTCGATGCCGCGGTTACCGAAGCCACCGGGAACGATGATGCCGTCCACGTCGGCAAGCAGGCCTGTGCCTTGTTGCGCGAGGTCTTCGGAGTCCACGTAGCGGATGTTCACTTTGTTGCCGCTGCGGATGCCTGCATGGTAGAGCGCTTCGTTGAGCGATTTGTAGGCGTCGGTCAGGTCCACATATTTGCCGACCATGGCGATGGTGATTTCTTGTTCGAGATTGGCGATGGCGGTTTCAATCTGCTGCCACACGGACAGGTCGGCGGGGTTCGCTTCCAGGTTGAAATGGCGCATCACCGCCTCATCCACGCCCTGTTTGTGATAGAGCAGCGGGATTTCGTAAATGTTTTTCACGTCCAGCCCGGCGAAGACCGCATCGGCGGGGACGTTGGTAAAGAGGGCAATCTTGCGCCGCTCGTCTTCGGGAATGTCGCGGTCGGCGCGGCAAATCAGCATATCCGGCTGAATCCCGATGGAGCGCAATTCCTTGACACTGTGCTGCGTCGGCTTGGTTTTCAGCTCGCCCGCCGCGGCGATATACGGCAGGAGCGTCAGGTGCATATACATGCAGCGGCTGCGCCCCAATTGCGCGCCAAGCTGGCGGATGGCCTCCAAAAACGGCAGCGATTCAATATCGCCGACCGTGCCGCCGACTTCCACCATCGCAATATCCGCGCCTTCCGCCGCGCGCAGCACATAGGACTTGATGGCGTCGGTGATGTGCGGAATCACCTGCACCGTCGCGCCGAGATAATCGCCGCGCCGCTCCTTGCGGATGACCTCCGAATAAATGCGCCCGGTGGTGCAGTTATTGAACTGCGTCGCGCGCATATTGACGAAGCGCTCGTAGTGGCCAAGATCCAGGTCGGTTTCCGCGCCGTCGTGGGTAACGAACACCTCGCCGTGCTGGAACGGGCTCATCGTTCCCGGATCGACGTTGATATAAGGATCGAGCTTAATCAGGGTCACGCGCAGGCCGCGCGCCTCCAGAATAGCGCCCAAAGAAGCGGCGGCGATGCCCTTCCCGAGAGAAGAAACCACGCCGCCGGTAACGAAGATGAATTTGGTCATGCGAGCCTGTCCGAGCCGTTATCAAAAGAATGCGGAATCTTAACAAAATGTGCCTGATTGTGCCAGTCAAACACCAGCCCCTGCCAGCCCGCCGCCGCACCAAAACCGCCCAGCCACGCGCATTCGCCATCGACCAAGAGCAGCGGCAAACGGCGGCGCAACCACGGCGGCACGCCCGCGCGCTGCAAGACATTTTTCAGCGACTCCGCATAACGCCGCCCCGGCGCCTGCCAATGCGCCGCGCAAGGATAGCGCGCCCAGCGACAATCGCGCCCAGCGAGCAAATCCGCGCCCGCGCGCAGCGACAACGCGCCCACCCCCGGCCACAGCGTTTCCGGCGCAAACGGTGGCGGCGTCTGCGGTTCACTCGCCTGATATAAAAACAAATCACCGCGATGCTGCACCACCACCGTCGCGCCGTAGCGCAGCTCCGCATGGCCGCTCGCACCAGCGAGTGCATCAATAAAGGACAACAGCCGCGCGGCTGGCGGCATCGGCTGCCCGGCACGCTGCAACCAGCGGCGCAACAGCGCCTTGCACGTCGCCGCGTCAAACCTCGCGCAGAGCGCCTGCCACGGCAACACCGTCTTCGCCTCGCCCAAAATGCCGTCGAGCAGCCCCTGCTGCACCGCCAGCGCCTCGCCCAACCACGCCGCGGAACGCGCCAGCGCCGCGTCCGCCTGCGGGAAAGCGTCGCGCAAGGCGGGCAGCGCGGCGAGGCGCAAACGGTTGCGCGCGTAGTGCGGGTCGGCATTGCTCGGGTCATCGAGATAGGCGACGCCCTGCGCCGCGACAAAATCCTCAATCGCCGCGCGCGGCACATCGAGCAACGGCCGCCAATGCTCGCCGCCCGCAAACGCGCGCCGTGCGGGCATCGCCGCCAGACCGTCAAGACCGCTGCCGCGTAGCGCCTGCAAAAGAAACGTCTCCGCCTGATCGTCGCGGTGATGCGCGGTGAGCAGCACACCGCGCGGCGGCAAACGCGCCGCCAGCGCCTGATAGCGCAACGCCCGCGCCCGCGCCTCGGCATTGCCGCTGCCATCCTGCCAGTCCAGCTTGACGATTTCACACGGCACCCCGCGCGCCGCTGCTTCCCGCTGACAAAACGCCCCCCACGCACTACTCGCCGCCGACCAGCCATGATCGACATAACACACCGCGAGTGGCGCAGCCAGGCGCGCGCGCTGCAACGTGAGTGCCTGCAACAGCGCCATGCTGTCGCGCCCGCCGCTCAAGGCGAGCAGATAAACGCTGGGGCGGTAAGCCGCCTGCCAGCGCCAGAAGGGGGAAGTGTCGGGGAGGAGCATGGTTCTTGGTTTACGGTTTTTAGGGAGGAGATTTACATACACTTGAGCGCTCAATGTGTATGTAAATAAGGATGATGGGTTTGCCTGTTTACATACACATCTAGCGTTCAGCTGTATGTAAACGAAGGCCCCACAGGAATACGACGTCGGCGCAGTTTCGTCCTTGCCGTTACTTCAATGCGCCTGCTGCGGGCAATGCTGAAGGGCAAGGTTTGCGCGAGTATAGGCAGGCCGCCAGCAGGGCGCAATCTGCCTTGAGTCTTGGCGGATACCGTTTACATACACCTCGAGCGCTCAGCTGTATGTATAACGGAAACAGGGGCGGCGGCAATCCGCCCACACAGTGTTAAGATGAACCGCATTCCTTCAAACCGGTAATCGCCATGTTCAAATCGCTTGCCCTCTTCGTTCCGCTTTATTTTGTTGATCTGCTCGCGCTGCACATCGCCGTACCTGCCAGCCTTGCCACCCACTTTCACTGGTGCTATCCGCTGATTGCCGCGATTAATGCCATGATCGCTGTCTTGGTTGCCCGCCCGCCGCGGCCGCTGGCGTTCAGCATCATCGCGCTGCCGCTGGTGTATCTGTTGAGCTTCGCCCGTTTTGTTGGCGAGACGGTGTGGTATCTCGGTTTTGATACGCTGCGGCAGATGCACGGCACGATGATGCCAATGATGCTGGCGCAGTTGCGCGAGAATCTGACGGTTACCGATGTCGTCTTGATGCTGGCAAACGTCGTCCTCGTCTTCCTTGCCCTCTATCTGCCCGCCCGCTGGAGTGCCAAGCGATGAACGGCTGCGCGGTTTCGATTCTTTATTTTTGTGTCATTCTGCCGGGTGCGATGGCTGCTGATGTTTTCTTCGGCGGCGAAGGGATTTTCAGCGTGCTCGGTATTGTCGTCGCCTTCATCCTTTATGCGACGCGCACGCCGTCGCCGGAATCGCCGCCCGCGCCACCTGCCAGCGACGACCTCACCTCCCTGCGCCAGCTCGTTTTTGATTTGCAGCAGCAGGTGCAGGCGCTGCGCGGCGAGCTACGACAACTGCAGGCGAAGGTCGCCCATCAGCCGCGCGCCGTCAATACGATGCCGCTGCGGCTTGAGGAAACGCCGCAAGCGGTCAGCGCCGAGATGCCGAAACATTTTCCGCCGTCCGCAAGCGTCGCCGCCCAACCCGCCGCGCCATCCGACGACTGGCAACTGCCCGACCTTGACGACTTCATCATCACTCCGACCAAAGCCTCCGCAAGCGCCGCACCGCCCAAGCCTGTCCGACCGCCCAAACCCCACCCCATTCCCACGCCCGCCGACGACAACACCTTCGTCGCCGGTCGCCAGCCACCGCCGCGTCCGCGTCCCGCACCGCCGCCACCCGCCCCCGCAGATGATGATGCGGACGACCGCGCGCCTTCGCCGCTCGCCGCCTTCTTCAGCGAAAATTTGCTGCTGAAAGCGGGCATCGCCATTTTGTTCCTCGGCCTCGCCTTCCTCCTGCGCTATGCCTCGACGCGCGTTCACATCTCCATTCCGCTGCGCTACTGCGCCGTCGCCGCCACCGCTGCGGTGCTTGCCGCCGCCGGTTGGCATCTGCGCACAAAACGCCGCGATTATGCCCTTGCCATTCAGGGCGCGGCGCTCGCCATCCTGTATCTCACCGCGCTCGCCGCACTCAAGCTGCACGCGCTGCTCGACCCGCCGGTCGCCTTCGCGCTGATGACCGCGACCACCGCCCTGCTCGTCGCCCTCGCGGTCGTGCAGAACGCGCGCGTGCTGGCGCAAATCGCCCTCGTTGGCGGCCTCGCCGCGCCGGTGCTGACCGCGAGCGGCAGCAATAATTACCTCGCGCTCTTTACCTATCTCGCCCTCTTGAACAGCGGCGTCGCCCTCATTGCCCGCTACAAGGCATGGCGCTCGCTCAACCTCATCGGCTTCAGCGGCACGCTCGCCATTGCCGGCAGTTGGGGCAGCGCCGCCTACGACCCGGCGCAGTTCATGAGCGTCGAACCCTTCCTCATTTACCACCTCGCGCTCTATACCGCCATCGTCTGGCGCTATTGCCGCCAGCGCGCCGCCGTCAATGACCCGCCGCCGCTTGCCAACAACGCCAGCCTGACCGACCTCCTCGACTACTGTCTGCGCGGCTTCCAGCGCATCGGCAACCTCGACAGCACCCTGCTCTGCGCCACCGCCCTCGGCTGCTACGGCCTGCAATACAGCCTCGCCGCCCACCTGCCCTACGGCGCGGCGTGGTCAGCGCTCGCCTTCGCCCTGTGGTACGGCGGCGTCGCCCTGCTCGCCCGGCAAGACGGCGAACTCCGCCCGCTGGCAGAAGCCAGCCTCATCCTCGCCGCCCTCTTTGCCATCCTTGCCATCCCGCTGGCGCTTGACGGCCGCTGGACGGCGAGCAGCTGGAGCCTGCAAGCGGCGCTCGTTTACTACCTTGCCACCCGCCACGCGAACCCCATCAGCCGCCTCGGCGCGCTCACGCTGCAACTCGCCGCCGCCGTCGCCCTGCTCACCCACTACCGCCTCACCCCGGACGCGCCGAGCGTCCTGCAAGGCTCACTCAGCGCGACGCTTCTCACCGCAGCAAGCGGCAGCGCCATCCTCCTCACCGCCGCGCACGGCGACCGCGCAGACCGCGCCATCTGGGAACGCAACCTGCTCGCCGCGACCTTCCTCGCCACCATCCTGATAACCCTCGCCCTGCCGCTGCTCTTCCTGCCATTCGCCTGGGCGGCCGCCATCTGGCTAATCGAAGCCAGCGCCGTGTACCACCTCGGCCTGCGCCTCGCGCACCCGACCGCGCGCCAGGCAGGACTCGCCCTCGCCGCCCTCGCCTTGCTCATCCTCATCACCACCTACCGCCTCACCCCCTACGGCGAAACCCTGCTGCAAGGCTCGCTCGGCATTACCCTCATCATCGCCGCCTGCGGCAGCGCCAACATCCTCGGCTGGTGGCAAAGCGCGCGCGACCCCGTGCCGCTCTGGGAAACCATCGGCCAGCGCGGCAGCGCCATCGCCGCCTACAGCGCCGCCGTTGCCCTGCCGCTGCTCGCCCTGCCGCCAGAATGGGCCGCGCCATTCATCGCTGCGACCGCCTTCCTCCTCTCCCTCATCCAGTACGCCTACTGCACCGGCGAACACGACGAACCGCATCCGGCGCCGCGCGTCTATGCCATAACCCTCAACACGCTGACCCTCCTCAGCAGCAGCCTCGCCATGCTCCTTGCCGATAAACACCCGGCAAGCCTTGCCCTCGTCGCCCTCACCATGCTCGCCACCGCCTGGCTACACGACCACGAACGCCGCTACGACCCACGGCACTACATCGTCGCCACCCCGCTCCTCCTCTTTGGCAGCACCAAACTCATCTACGCCATCGAACCCTGGCTCCTCCCCCTCTTCCCGGCAAGCCAGGCGGTGTGGGCGCTCCTTATCGTCGCCGCGCTGCTGCACGGCCTAAGCCGCTTCGACTGGCGCGACGCCGGCCGCCTCGCCCTCGTCTGGCTGCCGCTCTACCCGCTGCTCCTCATCCTCAGCGGCTACTACCATCCCGCCAGCACCGCCAGCGGCGAATGGCTGCTGGTGAACCTCGCCGCCCTCGCCCTGCACGCCCTCACCCTGACGCGCAGCGAACACGACCCGCACCCCAGCGTCGCCCGCGCCCGCCCGTGGCTGCACGCGCTCGGCTACAACCTGCACACCCTCAACCTGATGCGCCTTGCCGCCGCGACCGCCATTGTCGCCTTCGGCGCCGACAGCCTGTGGCACATGCCCGCGCTCCTCGCCGCGCCACTGCTGGCGCTCACCCTGCCGACCCTGCCCGCCTTGCGCCCCTGGACAGAGCGCTACCGCGACACCTACCACGGCATCGCTGCCCTGCCGCTGGTCGCGTTCATCCTGGCGACACTCGCCTACTACAACCTGCACCACAGCGGCGGCAGCCCGCCCCTGCCCTACCTGCCCTTCGCCAACCCGCTGGAAATCACCAGCCTCGTCGCCCTCTGGCTGCTCTGGCGCTGGTGGCAACAAAGCGACCTTGCCGTCTGGACGGCAAGCCTGCCGCGCGCCCTGCCGCTGGCGGTGCTTGCCGGAATCATCATCAGCCTCGACATCCTGCGCCTCTGGCACCACTACCTCGGCGTCCCCTGGCGCGCGCACGACCTCTTGGCATCGTTTGGCGTACAGGCCAGCCTCAGCCTCACCTGGGCGCTCGGCGCGATAACCCTCATGGCCAGCGGTCACAAGCGCCAACAACGCCGCCTGTGGACAGCCGGCGCGGCGCTGATGGGCATCGTCATCGTCAAACTGTTCGTGGTCGAACTCGGCGACAGCAACGGCATCGCCCGCATCGTCTCCTTCATCGGCGTCGGCGTACTCCTGCTGCTGGTCAGCTACTACGCGCCCGCGCCGAAAAAAGATGCGGAGAAATAGCGGTGCTACAGGCATGCGCAAAAAACAGAGCATCCCAAATATACATACACTACGAGCGCTCAGGTGTATGTATAACAACCCTCCTAAAGCCTCATACGGCGTACTGCCTTCGGTGGCACGCCTTGTATGAGACTTTATGAGTATCGCTATATAGCGCCCCTGTTACCAACCACCCCAAACCCTCATGACCCACAAAAACAACCGCCGTATCATCCTGGCTGGCTATCTGCTGCTCACTGCCGCCACCCTTACCAGCACCGCCGCACAACTTGTGCAGGCTGGCATCTGGCCGGAGGAAGCCGTTGCCCGCGCAACCTACATGGCGCTTAACCTGCTGATCCTGCCAATCATGCTGCTCATCCTTGGCCTCTACTTCGCACGCGACAGGCTGCCGCTGCCCTATACCGGCCACCCAAATTATCTCGCTAACACTTTCTACCTCTGGTGTATCGACAATCTGCTTGGTCACCTGGTACCGCTACTGCCTGCCTTTGCCTGGCTGCTGTATACCCTTGATGCCTGGCTGCTTTACCGTAACTTGTGCGGCATGATGCGTTTACTGCGCCGCGATTAACCATTTACATACACATTGAGCGCTCAGGTGTATGTAAAAAATACCGCCAGTGTTTTCCATACGAAATTGCACCAATGGGATGGAGTCTTGCTACTGGGTTTGGCAATCTGCCAGAAAAACGACCGAGATGAAGAAAAGAAGATTCATCAGGTTGCCAAAGAGCTAGATAGGCTTTTTTCCCTATTACGGCTACAGGGCGCTTATGATAGCAACGAATTTCAGGAAATTATACATAGAATAGCAGATAAAATTCGCGATGCCGATATTGATTCTATACGCGCAATATTTGATGATGAATTAAAGCGCGCACTAGAAGATAAACTTTCTACAAGGATAGACGAACCTTTAACCTATACCCTCTTCAAAGCAACTGGCGACAATCTTAATCCCACGTTTAAGCGCTATTTTTTTGCACGGATAGAAGGTTTTTTGGCAGAGCATCTACAAACTAGAATGCGTCACAGCTATAGAGATTTAGTTACCAAGACGGGTTCAAAGAACGGCTTTCATATCGAGCATATCTTATCTAACAACGAAGAAAATAAAAGCTATTTCTCTGATGAAGAGATATTTTGGAATGCGCGTAACCGTTTAGGCGGACTTTTGTTGTTAAAGGGCAAAGACAATATCTCCAGTAATAATGAAAGCTATCAACAAAAACTTGATACTTATGCCAGTACGCTGCTTTGGAACGAATCCTTACGTCAAGATTTTTATAAGTCAAAATTAGACTGCAAGACTCTCAAGCAGAAATTCGATTTGCATGATTTAAAAGCTATTGATAGATTTGACGCAGAAGCGTTAGAAAACCGTCATCAGCTACTGTTTAAAATTGCCAAAATCATTTGGGCATAGAACGTCTTTCTCTATTAAAAAAGCCCCTCAAATGAGGGGCTTTTTAAGCTTTTCAATCTACGCTCAAGCCAATATCCCAACAAAATTCAGTATAAACAACACGGCAAAGCCCACCAGATAAATTAATCCAACAATTGCCAATAGATTCATTACCGGTGAGAGTTTGTGTTTTTTGTCCTGTTTGACCAGCCCGTAATTGAGCCAGGCGAATACCGGCGCGGCAAGGAAGGCGGAAATCATCGCGAATTTCAGCAGTTCGGCAAGGGCGCTGTTAAACCATAAAATCAGCGCCAGTCCGGAAGCTGATGACCATAAAATCCAGGCGAACAGTTCGCGCGTGCGGAAATATTCTTTGCCGCGCACCAGCCGCACGGATTCAGCAACCGCGCGCGAGTAGCCGTCAATAACAGTGATGGTCGTGCCGAACATACAGGCGAAGGCGATGAAGCCAACCAGCGGCCGCGCCCATTCGCCAATAGTCTTGGTGTACATACCGACAAGCTGCGCAACGTATAGCCCGCCTTTCTGTATTTCCAGGGTTTCGCCGTTGCCGTATTGCACGTACACGCCCAGGGCGAGAAAGACGATTGCCAGCACGGCGCTGGTGATGTAGCCAACGTCGAAATCGAACATGCCATCGCGGTAACTGACGGGCTCGTGCCGCTGCCGCGCCGTGACCCAGAGCGAGTTGATGGCGGCGATTTCAATCGGCGCCGGCATCCAGCCCATCAGGGCGATGATGAAACCAAGCGCGGCAAGATTCCACGGTGAGGGTTCGATGAAGCCTTCCTGCATCTGCATGCCTTTATTGATGGCGATGGCAACCGCAGCGATGGTGGTGATGCTCAAGCTGATGACGATGATTTTGGAGAGGCGGTCGAGCGCCTTGTAGCGCCCCATCAGCAAAATCAGCACGCAAGAGGCGACGACCAGCACCGAAAGGGCATTGTTCGAAAGGGGAAGCCCCGGGATGGAGATTTTGATGATAACCGCAGTCAGCAGCGCAACCGCGCCGGTGCTGATAGTCGAGGAAAGAAAACACATGATGAGGAAGACCCAGAGGTACACGCGGTTTTTCTCTGCGTAGCCTTCGATCAGGCTCTTGCCGCTATCGAGGGTGTAATGCGCGCTGAAGCGGAAGAACGGGTATTTGAAGAGATTGGTCAGCACGATGATGAGCGCCAGCTGCCAGCCGTAGAGCGCGCCGGCCTGGGTGGAGGCGACGAGGTGCGAGCCGCCGACGGCCGCGGATGCCATGAGGATACCCGGACCAAGCGCGCGGAAGCGGCTTTTCCAGGGGGATGGGGTAGAGGTCATAGAGATAGTCTCCTTTTTTAGGTGGGAAAGGAGCGGATTATATCGGTTATTTGCTATATAGAGTTAAAAATATACAGAAAGAAGTCTTTTTGTAGTGAATTTGGATGCACGGAATATACATACACTATGAGCGCTCAGGTGTATGTATAGAGTCATTCTCCTAAAGCCTCATACAGCGTTGCGCCGCCTGACGGGCTCCCTAAAAAATGGCTTAGGCCCGAGCCGTACAACCACGTACTGTCTTCATGCCATAAAAAAACCGCCCCGAAAGGCGGCTTAACAGCGCGATGGTATCAATCATCATCATCAACGCTGGCTTCGCCATTACCGAGCAGCCAGAGAATGGCACCGACAACAACCAAGCCAATTTTAATGCCCCAGGCAACGCCATCGCCCCAGAGATAAATCCATGCCAATACCTTCGGCACCGCATTGACGAAATTGAGACCAATAGCCAAGAGACCAAGGATAAACAGCAAACTACCAAAACTTTTCATAAAAACCTCTCTTTGTTTAGGGGATGGGAATTATAGCGGAACCGGAAGTAGTGTGTCATTTCAATTTCTCCAAACTATGGACGAAGAAAGCAGAAAGACATGGTCACAGCTGAATATTCTCCATAGATTTACGGGCATCTTCAATGGCTTTATTTTCCTGTACAGCTTTGTTTTCTTCCATCTTGCGTTCATACGCGGCTTCTGTTTTCTGCACCGCTTCCCGATCAACGATAATCTGATAAAGATAAATGGTTCTGGGATAAGGCACCAGCACAGCAAGCGCACCAGAACCTTTAAGATTAATGACACCGTCTGTATCTGTTTCAGAATCGCTACAATCTCCCCAGCAGGAAATGGCCGTCGCCTGTGATGATCTGACATTCCAAGGGAAAATATTCTGACCGACATTGGCAAAGAAATATTGACCGGGTGCGGCCGTTTTACTCATTACGGGCGCGCCATATTTCTCCACAACTTTCTCTTTTATTTTCATGATACTGTTGTAGTATTCCTCTGTGGGAAGATTTTCTGGCAGGGAGAATTCCTTGGAGCGTATTATCTGCAAAATACCGAAATCATCGCCCGTCAAAATATCAAGTTCTTCTTCGCGGTTGGGGCGGCAGACAAAGCGCATGGCACCTTTAGTCCGGGTTTCTCCAACTTCAAATGTTAATAGTCCTCTGAAGCCACCTTGGTTATAAGTACATGTTTCCTTGATAAGCGGCATATAGGCATCTTTTTTCATGCCCAATCTGAAACCGTTTAATTCAAAATTACGAAAATCTGCTTCTGCGAATGCAGATACAGAAAATACAGCCGATAACGTCCAAAACATAAGAGGACGCATAAAAACTCCTTTGTAGTTTATGTATGAAATATATGAAGCGGGTATTCTATATTTTTTCCAGAACGATGCAAATATGCTTGCCGAAACGACGGCACTATAATCGGGCTTTCCGTAAAATCGTGTGCAAGTAAAGAAAACCGCTGGCAAAACAGCGCCGTTTCCCGTACCCTTGCGCTCCCTTCCTCACCCTCAACGACCATGCAACAAACCTTCTGGCGCCTGATGCGCCTTGCCCACTGGGTCATCGGCGCATTCATCCTCACCACCCTCACCTTCTTCGCCGCGACCGGCTTCATGCTCAACCACACCGCCTGGTTCGA
>CAURAS010000009.1:0-14498 GCA_963522865.1 uncultured Cardiobacterium sp. | reverse complement strand
TTTTCTATATCAATTACGGGCACGTTTGAGGCAGCATACTTTTTAGGACACCACCCGAATCCAGCAAATGCGCCACCGTCGCCACCAAGAGACGATGCTCCTCCGGTGCAATCCGCGCCTGCAAGGTCTGCGGCGTATCATCCGCCAGCACCGGCACGTGCGCCTGGGCAATCACCGCACCGCTATCAATCCCGGCATCGACCCAATGCACCGTGCAACCGCTCTCGCGCTCGCCCGCCGCCAGCACCGCCTGATGCACGCGCAGGCCATACATCCCCGCGCCGCCGAATTTCGGCAACAGCGACGGATGCAAATTCACCATTCTCTGCGGAAAACGCGCCACCAGCACCGGCGGAATAATGCTCAAAAACCCGGCCAGCACCACCAAATCACAATCGGGCACCGCCGCATCGAGCGCCGCGGCAAAATCCGGCGCCTTGCGATCGAGCAAGACAAACGGCACGCCTGCCGCCTCGGCATGCCGCCTGCCCGCACACTCGCGGTCGGCAATCACCACCTTTACTTGCGCGCGAATCTCGCCGCGCGCCACTGCATCGAGCAGCGCCTTCAAATTACTGCCGCCGCCGGAAATCAACACTACCAAAGATTTCATAAAACTCCTTCGCAAGGAACCGTCATAAAAGCGCCGCATGATATAGCGCGCCCGGGTTGGATGCCATGTTCAGCGTCAGGACACAGGCACGGTCTGCCCGAAATATATAGTGGGATAAAAGGCAACCTGGTGTTTGTTCAAAACTGCCCCCGCCCTCGCAGGAGGTGTCTGCTTAGTTCACTAAACAGGTTTGTTTCAAATGTATGCCACTATACATACACCTGAGCGCTCGAGGTGTATGTAAATGGCATGCTGTAAAACTGTGTGCGTGCCACCAAATTCAATGTTCTCGCACTTCGCGCGGGCCGCCCCGGTCTCCCACGGTGGAGGAGCGGTTCGCCGATTTATAGCAATCCTAAAGCCTCATATAGCGTTGTGTCGTCTGACCGGACCCCCTAAAAAATGGCGAAGCCATTTTTTGGGAAACCCGAGCCGTACAACCGTGTACGGTTTTCGGCGGCGCGCCTGGGACGAGACTTTATGAGTATCGCTATACTAATCATTTTTGCGATCCGTGCGAGGTATTACGTAAGTAAGCGCGTCGTCCTGTCGGGGTATCAAGAAGGACAAAAAAGCGAGCCTTGCGGCTCGCTTTCAAACGGATGATACCGATTAGAAGTCGTGGCGAACGCCAACAACTACTTGGTAAGTATCGTCTTTACCTTTGGCACGCGGATCGTAGTAAGAACCTTCAATCCAAGTGTAGGTGCGTTTGCTCAGGTTGTACTGATAACCCAAGGCGTATTCAAACCAATCGTCGTTCTTGCCTTTATTGTCGCTAACACCAAAGCCAGCACGGAAGGTGTTGTCACCAAGGTAGTATTCACCTGCCAAGTTGTAGTAGCTGTCAGCCTTACTTTGTTTTTCATAGCCAAAGCCCACTTTAAATTGGCTCTTGTCTTCGTAACCAACTGAACCACCGTAGTATTTATCAGTCTTCTTGCCGACGTCACGAGACTGGTAAGCACCACCAGCAAAGAAACCGTTAGCCTCGTAGAATGCTGCTGCTTCCCATGCATCAATACCCTTAGAATCAGAGCCCTTGATAACGCTGTTGTCACCATCCAGAACCATTGAAGCGCCAATAGTGAAGCCAGACATATCCGGGCTGACGTAGCTGATGACTTTGCTCAGACGATTCGGGCCATGGTGATACTTGAAGTAAACATCCTGGAAGTTATCGTTGAAGCTGGTAGCTTTTTTAAACAGCGTGTCTTGACGACCCAAAGTCAGGGTACCGAAATCACCACGCAGACCGAGGTAAGCATAGCGAGTGGCGCCTTTATTTTGTGAAGCGTCACCATAGATGCCGTTATCATTGACATCGAATTCAAAGCGGTAGAATGCTTGCAAACCGCCATTCAGATCTTCTTGACCTCTGATACCAAAACGAGCAACGCTACGGTTTAAGTCCCAAACAGTTTTGTCAATGCCGGCATCATCGGCAACGACAACAGAGTGAGCCATTGAACCATAAAGGGTAGTTTGGTTTTCTGCTTGTGCAACGCCAACCACAGCGGCCAGAACGCCCAAAGCAATCAGTGATTTTTTCATGATAAGTCTCCTAGCAATAGCTAAATTCAATTTCGCGGATCGCCTAATCCGGGGTCAATAATACTGGCTTTTTTGTGGCCGTGCAACCATTTTGTTGCATAGAACCAACAACGGTTTTTTTGTTGTTATTTTACAACTCGCTACCGGGGCGCACGTACAGCTACCCGTGCGATGTGGTCAAAATCTTTTTGGCTTTCGCGGTGATAGGGGATTTTTTTCGTTCGCTATCGCTCGGCTTCGCACCAGACAAAGGCGACGGCGTAGTCGTGTTCGTCGCTCAGGCTCAGATGGATTTGCGCGATGCGGCGCGCGGTTTGCATCGTTTGTACGACAACAGTCGGCGTGAAGGCGGGAGCGCCGAGGGCGCTCTTGCTCAGGCAGATGGCGGGCATGACCAGTGGCGCTCGCAATCCTGTTCCAAAGGCTTTGCCGAGCGCTTCTTTCGCAGCCCAGCGCAGCGCAAGGTAGCGCGCTGGGTCTTTCTGCGCGGGCAGTTGTGCCAGTTCGTCAGGGTGCAAAATTTTTTCGGCGAGGCGCTGGCCGTGTTTTTGGTAAAGCGTGGCAATGCGGCGTTTGTCGATGATGTCGGTTCCGATCATTTTTGTGATGTGAATGTGAAAAAAGCGGGACTTGCCCGCTTTTTGGTGTTGCTGGCACTTCAGGCTTTATCCAACCCGAATGCTTCGTGCAGGGCGCGCACGGCGAGTTCGAGGTATTTTTCGTCTATGCCCACGGAGATTTTGATTTCCGAGGTGCTGATGATGTGGATGTTGATGCCTTCTTTGGCAAGTGCCTGGAACATGGTACTGGCGACCGCCGCATGTGAGCGCATGCCAACGCCGACGATGGATACTTTGGCGATGTTCGAGCCGTGGACAACAACGCCGCTTTCCGGCGGGAAGGTTTTGCGCAGAATTTCGACGGTTGTGTCGTAGTCGCCGCGCGGTACGGTGAAGGTGAAGTCGTTTTTGCCGTCAACGCCGATGTTCTGGATGATCATGTCCACGTTGATGTTGGCTTCGCCGACGGGCGCGAGTATTTGGTAGGCGATGCCCGGCTGGTCGGGGACGTCCACGACGTTGACTTGGGCTTCGTCGCGGCTGAATGCGATTCCGGTGATGATGGCTGATTCCACGGGGTTCTCCTCTTCGAGACTGATCAGGGTGCCTTCGCCGTCCTCGAAGCTAGAGAGGACGCGAAGCGGGACTTTGTATTTGCCGGCAAATTCGACCGAGCGGATTTGCAGTACTTTCGAGCCGAGGCTGGCCATTTCCAGCATTTCTTCGAAGGTGATGCGGTCAAGTTTGCGCGCTTTGGGTTCGACGCGCGGGTCGGTGGTATAGACGCCATCGACGTCGGTGTAAATCTGGCATTCGTCGGCGTGCAGGGCGGCGGCAAGGGCGACGGCGGTAGTATCGGAACCGCCGCGGCCGAGGGTGGTGATGTTGCCGTGTTCGTCCACGCCCTGAAATCCGGCGACGATGACGATTTTGCCTGCATCCAGATCGCGGCGAATGTTTTCGCTGTCGATGCCTTTGATGCGTGCTTTCATGAAGGCGCTGTCGGTGAGGATTTTCACCTGGCCGCCGGTGTAGGACACCGCCGGTACGCCGCGTTTTTCGATGGCGATGGCGAGCAGGGCGATACTGACTTGTTCACCGGTGGACATCAGTACGTCCATTTCGCGCGGGCTGGGACGTTTGTGAATGTCGTGCGCGAGTGCGATGAGGCGGTTGGTTTCGCCGCTCATCGCCGAGACGGTGACGATGATGTCGTTCCCCGCTTTTTGTGCGGCGATGCATTTTTCGGCGACGTTTTCGATGCGCTCCACCGAGCCCATCGAGGTGCCGCCGTATTTTTGTACGATCAATGCCATGTAATGCTCCTCAGTTTTTTTCGGGCAGGACTTGCGCCAACGCGGCAAGCGCGGCGGAAAGGCCTGCGGGGTTTTTGCCGCCCGCTTGGGCAAAATCGGGGCGGCCGCCGCCCTTGCCGCCGATGTGTACGGCGAGTTCGCGGATGATGTTGCCCGCATGCAGGCCGTTCGCTGTTTTGCCGACGCTGACGATGAGGCGGGCGGTGTCGTCATCCACGCTGCCGATAACGACGACGTCCGCGCCGAGGCGGTCGCGCAGTTGGTCGGCGGTGTCGCGCAGGGTGGCGTTATCAATCCCGTCGCGTTGCAGCGCCAATGTTTTCCAGCCGTTGATGACTTTAATTTCAGCGCTGCCGCCGTCGCCGCCTTGGGCGAGTTGGCGTTTCAGCGTTTGTACTTCTTTTTCCAACGCTTTCAGTTGTTGTTGCAGGGCGCCGATGCGCTCTGGCAGGTGTTCGCCATCGGTTTTCAGCAGCGCCGCGCTTTCGTTGAGCAGGGCGTCGCTGTGCGCGAGGTGTTCGAGTGCGGCGAGTCCGCAGACGACTTCGATGCGGCGCACGCCAGCCGAGACCGCGCCTTGCGAGACGACTTTGGCGAGGCCGATTTCGCCGAGGCGGCCGACGTGCGTGCCGCCGCAGAGTTCGATGGAGAAGCCGTCGTCGCCCATGCTGACCACGCGCACGATGTCGCCGTATTTTTCGCCAAAGAGCGCCATTGCGCCTTTTTTCTGCGCGGCATCGCGGCTCATTTGTTCGATGACGACGGGTGCGTTGCCAAGGATTTGCGCGTTCATCATCGCTTCTACCTGCGCGATTTCTGCAGCGCCAAGCGCCTTGTCGTGCGAGAAGTCGAAGCGGGTACGGCGTTCATCAACGAGCGAGCCTTTTTGCTGGACGTGCGTGCCAAGGGTGCTGCGCAGTGCTTTGTGCAGCAGGTGGGTGGCGGAGTGGTGCCGCTTGATGGCGGCACGGCGTTCGCGGTCGATTTCTGCCTGTGCGGTTTCGCCGACGCTGATGTCGCCCTGTTCGACGTGGCCAATGTGCAGGAAAGCATCGCCCTGTTTTTGCGTATCTTCGACGCGGAAGACGCCGCTGGTGGTGCGCAGGGTGCCGCTGTCGCCAACTTGTCCGCCGGATTCGCCGTAGAACGGGGTGCGGTCAAGCACGACCACGCCGCTTGCGCCCGCGTCCAGTTTGGTCACCGCTTGCCCGGCGACGAAGATTTGCATGATTTGCGCAGTGCCGCTTTCTTTTTCGTAGCCGTCAAAGGCGGTTTTGCCGCTGACGTCCAGTTTTTGCGCGGCATCAAATTTGCCTGCCGCCTTGGCGCGCTCGCGCTGTGCGGCCATCGCCGCATCGTAGCCGTCCATGTCCAGCGTCAGGCCGCGTTCGCGTGCGATGTCGGCGGTGAGATCGACCGGGAAGCCGTAGGTGTCATACAGTTTGAAGACGGTTTCGCCGGGGATTTCTGTGCCGCGCATTTCGCCCAGCGCTTTTTCCAGCACTTCCAGCCCCGCTTCCAGCGTCTGCGCGAAGCGCTCTTCTTCGCGGCGCACCGCATCGGTGATGCGCGCTTCGGCTTCAACGATTTCCGGGTAGGCCTCGCCCATCTCGGCGACGAGCGGTGCGACCAGTTTGTAGAAGAACGGCTGATTTTGCCCGAGTTTGTAACCGTGGCGGATGGCGCGACGCATGATGCGGCGCAGGACGTAACCGCGGCCTTCGTTGCCGGGCAGGACGCCGTCAACCATGAGGAAAACGGTGGCGCGGATGTGGTCGGCGATGACTTTGAGCGAGGTTTGCGCGAGGTCATCACAGCCAGTCGCTTCTGCCGCGGCGGCAATCAGGTTGCGGAAGATGTCGATTTCGTAGTTGGAGTGGACGTGCTGCAACACGGCGGCGATGCGCTCCAGCCCCATGCCGGTATCAATGGACGGGCGCGGCAGTGGTTTCATCGTGCCGCTGGCGTCGCGCTCAAATTGCATGAAGACGATGTTCCAGATTTCGATGAAGCGGTCGCCGTCTTCTTCCGGCGAGCCGGGCGGGCCGCCCCAGACGTCCGGGCCGTGATCGTAGAAGATTTCCGAGCAGGGGCCGCAGGGGCCGGTGTCGCCCATCGCCCAGAAGTTGTCCGATTCGTACTTGGCTTTGCCCGGTTTGTCGCCGATGCGGATGATTTTGTCCTCCGGTAGGCCGACTTTGTCGCGCCAGATGGCAAAGGCTTCGTCGTCTTCGTGGTAAACGGTGACGCAGAGTTTTTCCGGCGGCAAGCCAAAGACTTGTGTCAGCAGGTTCCAGGCGAAGGGGATGGCTTCGGCCTTGAAGTAGTCGCCAAAGCTGAAGTTGCCGAGCATTTCAAAGAAGGTGTGGTGGCGCGCGGTGTAGCCGACGTTTTCCAGGTCGTTGTGCTTGCCGCCGGCGCGTACGCAGCGCTGCGAGGTGGTGGCGCGCTTGTAGTCGCGTGATTCGCTGCCGGTGAAGATGTCCTTGAATTGCACCATGCCCGCGTTGGTAAAGAGCAGGGTCGGATCGTTGCCCGGCACCAGCGAGGAGGAATGGACGATTTTGTGGCCGTGTTCGGCGAAGTAGTCGAGGAAGGCGCGCCGGATTTCGGCGGTGGATTGGGGGGGGTTATGCTTCATCTTGGGTTGCTGTCATTGCTTGCTGGATTTCTTCGTAACTGAAGCCGCGCTGCGCCATGAAACGCTGCCGCTTCGCCCGCTCCTGCGGCGTTGTCGCCGGAGCGCTGTATTTTTTTTGGTAAACCTCACGGGCGGCGGCGAACCAGTCGGCGCTGTCTAGGGTCTCGCGCAGAAGTTCGCCACGGATGCCGCGCGCTTCCAGTTCGTGCCGCATTTTCAGGCGGCCGTAACCGCGGTGGCCGCGCAGGTAGCTTTCGGCAAAGCGGGCGTCGCTTTGCCAGCCGCGTTCCGCGAGGGTTTCGAGAACGGCGGCGACGTCTTCGGCGGGAAACTCGCCCAGTTTGGCGGCAAGTTCGGCGCGGCTGTATTCGCGCCGACCAAGCGCCGCCAGACAACGCGCTTCGATCGCGCGCCGGGCGTCATCAGAAGAGTTCATTGCCGTCCGTGGCGGGGGCATCGCTTACGTCGTCGTCGCCTTTGCTTACCGGCAGTTCGGCATCGGCGTTACCAATGAAGTGTTCGCGGATTTTCGCCTCGATTTCGGCGGTCAGTTCCGGTTTTTCCAGGAGATAGGCGCGGACTTTTTCCTTGCCCTGACCGATTTTCTCGCTGCCGTAGCTGTACCACGCGCCGGATTTTTGGATGACGTCAATGGCGACGCCGAGGTCAATGATTTCGCCGATGCGCGAGATGCCTTCGCCGTAAAGCACGTCGAACTCCGCCTGTTTGAACGGCGGTGCCACTTTGTTTTTCACCACTTTGACGCGCGTCTGGTTGCCGAGCACTTCGTCGCCGTCTTTAATCGAGCCGATGCGGCGGATGTCGAGGCGGACAGAAGCGTAGAACTTGAGCGCGTTACCGCCGGTGGTGGTTTCCGGCGAGCCGAACATCACGCCGATTTTCATGCGGATTTGGTTGATAAAGATGACCAGTGTGTTGGCGCGCTTGATGTTGGCGGTGAGTTTGCGCAGCGCCTGACTCATCAGCCGCGCTTGCAGGCCGACGTGCGAGTCGCCCATTTCGCCTTCGATTTCCGCTTTGGGCGTGAGGGCGGCGACGGAGTCAATGACGATGACGCTGAATGCGCCGGAACGCACCAGGGCGTCGGCGATTTCCAGCGCCTGTTCGCCGGTGTCGGGTTGGGTGATGTAGAGGTCGTCGGTATTGACGCCGAGTTTGCGCGCGTAAATCGGGTCAAGCGCGTGTTCGGCATCAATAAAGGCGGCCGTGCCGCCTGCTTTCTGCGCTTCGGCAATGACGTGCAAGGTGAGCGTCGTCTTGCCGGAAGATTCCGGGCCGTAGATTTCGACGATGCGCCCGCGCGGCAGGCCGCCGATGCCGAGCGCGATGTCCAGCCCCAAAGAGCCGGTGGAGATGGCCTGAATGTCGTGTTCGGTGGTCTGGTCACCAAGACGCATCACCGTGCCTTTGCCGAATTGTTTGTCCAGCTGTGCCAGCACCGCTTTCAGCGCTTTTTCCTGTTCTTCCGAGATTTGTTTGCTCATAAATTTCCGGTTTTTTGGGTGTTACTGCATGGCCTTCAAGGCCTCAAGTTTGCGCGCAATCATAGCATTATCAGGGGTGTCTTTCAGCGCCTTTTCGTATTCCGCCTGCGCCATTTGCACATATAAACGGGCGAGATTGACCCGTGCCGAGGTGTGGTCGGGATGCTTTTCCAGGAGCGCGCGCAAGGCGGCTTCGGCGGCGGGCAAATCGCCGCGCCCGGCGTAAATGACGGCGAGCGCGTTGCCCGGCTGCGGCAGGTCGGGGAAGTTGGCCTGCATCATTTTGTACCAGCGCTCCGCTTCCTCGCTGCGGCCAAGCTGCATCAGCACCAGCCCCTTGAGATAGGCGGCGCGGCTGTCGTCGGGGCGGGTGGAAAGGCGGGTTTCCAGTTGTTTCAGCGCGCCGCGCGGGTTGCCGTTTTCCGCCATGGATTGTGCCTGCGCGTAGCCCGACCACGGCGGATTGGCTTCTTCTTCGGCGGCGGTCGGCTTGGGGGTCGCCGCATCCGGTGCGGGCGGCGGGGTGGCGGTTACTGCGCCGGTGGGTGGCAACGGCTGGCTGGTGTCGCTCTCGCCGCCGGTCGGGTCGGGGGCTTTGTCCGGGTTTTCCGCTTTATGCTCGGCGCTGTCGCCAGGCTTTTTCGCCTCTGCCGCTTTGTCTGCGGCAGGCGGGGTTTCGGGTGGCGGCGAGAGTTTGATGGTCTCGATGGTCGGGTCGTCATCTGCCTGCGCGGGCGGCGCGATCTCCGCCGCGGGCGCAGTTTTCGCCGCGTCTGGCGGTTGTTTTGCCTTTTCCTGCGCCTTTTCCGGGGTCAGGGTGTCGCCCTGCACCGGCAGCAACGCCACCGGCGGCTCGTCCTGCGCCCAAGCGGGGGCGAGCAGCGCCGCGAAAAGGAAGAGCATGTAGCGTGTCATGGTCTAACCTGCATTCGGATCTTAACAATCTGCTACCGCACGGCTGATGCGCTCCAGCGCTTCTTCCAGCATGTCGCGCGGGCAGCCGAAGTTGAGGCGGACGAAACCGGGCGCGCCGAAGTCCGCGCCGTCGTTCATGCCGACGCCGTGCTGCTCGAAGAATTTTTGCGGGTTTTCTACACCGAGGCCGCGCGCGTCTATCCAGGCGAGGTAGGTCGCCTCGACCGGCGTCATGTGCAGTTTGCCGGTGGCATTGATGCGCGCCTCGGTCAGTTCGGCATTTTCGCGCAGGTACTGGATCATTTTTTGTCGCCACACTTCGCCGTGTTCCAGCGCCGCGATGGTTGCGGTCATGCCGAGCACGTTTACATCGCCGGTCATGCCCGCGCTAACCCGCTGGAAGTCGCGGCGCAGTTCGGGGTTGGCGATGATGGCAAAGGCGCAGGAGAGTCCGGCGATGTTCCAGGTTTTGCTCGCCGCCATCAGGGTGATGGTGCGGGCGCGCGCATCGTCGCTCAAGTCGGCAAAGGGGCGGTGGCGGCTGCCGTTCAAGATGAGGTCGCAGTGGATTTCGTCCGAGCAGACGATGAGGTCGTGTTTTTGGGCGATTTCCGCATAGCGCGCCAGTTCGTCGTCGCTGTAAGCGCGGCCGATGGGGTTGTGCGGGTGGCAGAGGAGCAGGAGGCCGGTGTCGGCGCTGATGTTGGCTTCCAGGGCGGCGAAGTCCGGTACCCAGCGGCCGTTTTCCTGTTTGCAAGGTGAGCCGCGGTCGGTAAAGCCGGGCAACAGCGCCGGGTGTTTGCGCAGGTGCGGGTACACGGGTTCGACCATGACTGCCTGGTTTTTGCCGCGCAGTTGGGCGACGGCGCGGCTGAAGTTCAGTCCGGGTACGACGCCAGTGAGCGGCTGTATCCAGTCGTCTTCGATGTGCCAGCTGTATTGGTCGTGGCAGTGTTTTTTGACGGCATCGAGGAAGCGCTGGCGGCGGTGGCCGTAGCCGAAGACGCCGTGCTCAAGCCGCTCTTGCAGTGCGTCCAGGATGGCGGGGGCGGCGAGGAATTCGGTGTCAGCTATCCACATCGGCAGGATGTTGCGGCCGCTGTATTTGTGCCATTTGTCGGAATCGCTTTGGGCGCGGGTGTTGCTGCTGCGTAGCATGGGGGTCTCCGGTTGGTTTTTCGTCTGTTCGCAGGTTGGGTTACGGACTCCGCCTAATCCAATCTACTGTAATTCGTGGTGGGGCAAGCCCCACCCTACTGTTTTAGTTTTTGTCGGGTTTGCACCACTGCCAGATGCCGACGGCAGCCATGACGGCAAGGGCTGCGTGTTGGGCGATGCCCTGCGGGTGGGCGGTAATCCAAAGGGCTGCGGCGGCGATGAGCAGCAGGGTTCCGGCGAGCAGGCGCGGGTTGTTTTTGGCGCGCGCCGGGCGCGGTGGCGGCTGGTCGATTTGTTGCAGGATGCGTGTGGCGAGCAGCGGCAGTTGCGGCAGGGTTTTCGCGTATTCGTGCGCGTGGTAGCGCATTTGTTTGAGCACCGCGCGCGGCCCGATTTGGGTTTTCATCCACGCTTCGAGCACGGGTTTGGCGGTCGTCCACAGGTCGAGTTCGGGGTAGAGGCGGCGCCCCAGCCCTTCGACGTTGAAGAAGGTTTTTTGTAGGAGGACGAGCTGCGGCTGGATGTGCATGTTGAAGCGGCGCGCGGTCTGGAAGAGGCTGACGAGGAAGGCGCCGAAGGAGATTTCTTTGATGGGTTTGCCGAAGATGGGTTCGGAGACTTTGCGGATGGCGGCTTCGAAGTCGGTAACGCGGGTGTCGCGCGGGACCCAGCCGGATTCGACGTGTAGTTCGGCGACGCGGCGGTAGTCGCGGTTGAAGAAGGCGAGGAAGTTTTCGGCGAGGTAGTGCTGGTCTTCCGGGGTGAGCGAGCCCATGATGCCGAAGTCAATGGCGCAGTAGCGCGGGGTTTCCGGCTGGTCGGTATAGACGAAGATGTTGCCGGGGTGCATGTCGGCGTGGAAGAAGCTGTCGCGGAAGACTTGGGTGAAGAAGATTTCGACGCCGCGTTCGGCGAGTACTTTGAGGTTGGTGCCGGCGGCGTGGATGGCGGCTTCGTCGGCGATGTTGGTGGCGCGGATGCGCTCCATCACCATCACGTTTTTGCGGCAGTAGCGCCAGTGCACTTCGGGGACGTAGAGCAGCGGCGAGTTTTTGAAGTTGGCGCGCAGTTGGCTGGCGTTCGCCGCTTCAAACATGAGGTCAAGTTCGTTGGCGAGGGTGTTTTCAAATTCGCGCACGACTTCGACCGGGCGCAGGCGACGGCCATCGGCGGTGCAGTTGGCGAGCCGCGCCAGTTGGTACATCAGCGCGATGTCGGCGGCGACGGCTTTTTCGACGCCGGGACGCAAGACCTTGACGACGACGTCTTCGCCGCTTTTTAGTGTCGCCGCGTGCACTTGGGCGACGGAGGCGGATGCCAGCGCGCTTTCGTCAAATTCGGCAAAGACGGTGTCGATGGGTTCGCCCAGCGCCGCTTCTATCAGCGCGCGGGCCTCGTCGCCGGGGAACGGCGGTACTTTGTCTTGCAACTGGCTCAGTTCGGCGAGCAGGTCGGGCGAGAGCAGGTCGGGGCGGGTGGAGAGGGTCTGCCCCAGTTTGACGAAGATGGGGCCGAGGTCTTGTAGCGCCAGGCGCAGGCGTTTGCCGAGGCTGGCGGCTTCGCCGTCGTCCTGGTAGTAGGCGGGGTGCAGGCGGGCGAGGTGGCGCAGCCAGCGGAAGGCACCTTCGTCCGGCAGGTATTCGTGCAGGCGGTAGCGGATGAGGACGCGCGCGATGTGGTACATGCGCCGGGTGGAGGCGAGCATCGGCAATCAGTTCTCCGTGGCAAGGCGGGTTTCGAGGCGGGCAAGGCGGGCGGTGAGCGCCTGGACGCGGCGGGCGAAATCAGCGGCCTCATCGCGGGTGGCACAGCCGTTTTCGCTGATATACGCGCGCAGTTTGGCTTCGATGGCCGCTTTGCCCGCTTCGCCGTGCGCTTGCAGGCGGCGGGCGGCGTCGGCGAGGTATGCGCCCAAGCGCTCGCCGAAGCGTTCGCGGAAGACGGCATCGAAGTCGGGCGCGAGCTCGCCCATGACGCGCTGGAATTGTTGTGCGGCGTGCAGGTCGCCTTCGATGTAGAGTTTGCCGCGCGGTGGCGTGCTGCTGTCCGCCGGTTTTTTGAAGAGTTGGAGGAAGCCGCTCAGGTTGCCGGACAGGCGGACGTCGCAGAGGGTGGCGTGGTCGTCGGAGAATTGGAGCTCGCCGCCGTGGATTTCGATAATCCAAGGGCGTTCGCCCCAGCCGAGGTCAAGGCTGATGCGGCGGCCGTTTAATGCCGCCAGTTTGTCGCGCGCCGCCGGGTCAAGGCGCAGGGCGCTGTTGATGAGGCGCGCCAGCACGCTGCCGCTCAGAAAGGTTTCAAGCATGGGGTTTGACTCCTTTGTGGATGGCGACGATGCCGTTGCTGAGGTTCTGGTATTCGCAGTCCACGAGTCCTGCGGCAGCGAACATGGCTTTCAGTTCTTCTTGCGGCGGGTGCATGCGGATGGATTCGGCGAGGTATTGGTAGCTGTCGGCGTCTTTGGCGATGAACGCGCCCATTTTCGGCAGGAAGGTGAAGCTGTACCAGTCGTAGAAGCGGTTGATGACGGCGTTTTTCGGGCGCGAGAATTCGAGTACCAGCACGCGCCCGCCGGGCTTCAGCACGCGCGCCATTTCGGCAAGGGCTTTGTCCTGGTGGGTTACGTTGCGCAGGCCGAAGGCCATGGTGATGAGGTCGAAGCTGTTATCCTCAAACGGCAACGCTTCGGCGTTGGCGATGACAAATTCGAGGTTTTTCAGCCAGCCTTTGTTGGTCAGGCGCTCTTCGCCGATTTTCAGCATCGCCGCGTTGATATCGGACGACACCAGCCGCCCTTCGATGTCCGCGCCCGCGCCTTTGCCGCGCATCCGTTTGGCCAGACGCAGGGTGATGTCGCCCGTGCCGGCGGCCAAATCCAGCACCGCCTCGCCCGGCTTGACGCCGGTCTGCCAGACGTACCAGTTTTTCCAGGCGCGGTGGATGCCTGCGCTCATGACGTCGTTCATTAGGTCGTATTTGCCCGCCACCGAATCGAAGACGGCGCCGACGCGCCCTTCTTTTTCTTCCGAATCAATGGTCTCGTAGCCGAAGTGGGTTTGTTCTTTCTCTGTCATTTTTCGTCCCGTGTTTTGCCCTCTGCGGCGAGGGCTTGCAGATAGCGTTGCCAGTAGTCGTCGGCGTTAAGCGCCAAATCGTGCAGCGTTTCCCAGGTGTAGATGCCGGTGTGGTGGCCGTCGCTGAAATACAGGCGCACCGCATAACTGCCGACCGGCTCGACGCGGCGAATCAGCACCTTGCGCCTGCCCGCGACCAGCGTCCACGCGCCGCCGTGGTTGCGCACTTCCGCCGAGGGCGAGCAGACGCGCAAATATTCAGCGGCAAGCGGATAAGCCACCCCGGCAAAAGTTACAGTAAGCGTGTCGCCGCCTTTGGCAAGGCGCAATTCCTCAGGCACGGTGGGCATCAAAAATCTCGCGGACATCATCATGGTGGGAAACGGTGCGCCAGGCGCGCGCCGCCAAATCGGCGGTTATCATACCGTAACCCGGCAAAATCAGGGTACGGCAGCCCGCCTCCACCGCCGCCAGCACGCCGGGCGGCGAATCCTCCACCACCAGCAGGTTTTCCGGGGCGACGCCCAGCGCCGCTGCCGCCATTTGATAGGGCTGCGGGTCGGGCTTGGGACGGGCGACATCATCGTGGGTAATCACCACATCAAAACAGGCGAACAGCTCCGGGCGCGTGCTACGGGCAAAATCCTGCTCCACATTGCGGCGAAAATCGCCGGTCACCAGCGCCAGCGGCACGCCCGCGCCGTGCAAGTATTCAATCAGACGGTCGGCGCCGGGCATGAACGGCGCGCCTTCCTCCGCAAAAATGGTGTCGCGCAGCGCGAACCAGTGCGCGATGAAGTCATCCAGCGCCATTTCCTGCCCCAGCGCCTCGCCGAGCACCTTGAGATAAACCTCCGGCGGTTTGCCGACCAGCGTCTCAAACAGTGCCGGTTCGAGCGGCAGTTTCTCGTGCACAATCAGCTCGCGAAACGCGCGGTAAATCAGACGCTCCGTGTCAAAAGTCACGCCGTCCTTGTCGAGCGCGACCGCCTTGATTGCAGGCTTCATAACAGCACCTCCCGCACCGCGTCGTGATCGCGGATGATGCGCCGCACCGCCTGCGCAATCTGCGGCGCGGGCTGACGGTCGGCCGCCAGCAGGAAAACCGGACAACCGGCGGCAAGCGCCGCCTGCGCGCCCACATCCGAATCCTCCAGCACCA